>JBKHJU010000424.1:0-2701 GCA_046537985.1 Longimicrobiales bacterium | reverse complement strand
GGACCGGGCCTTCCAGCAGATCGGGGCAACGTGGCTGGACGGCGGCGAGCTCGCCCGCCGGGTCTCGGCGCGCGGGCTTCCGGGGGTGAGCGTCGAGGCGGTGCGCTTCACGCCACGCGATCCCAGCGACGGGAAGTTCGGGGGCGTCGAGGTGTCGGGGGTCCGTCTGCGGGTCACCGATCCGGACAGGTACGATCCCACGCTCACCGGCGTCGCCCTCCTGGTGGAGGCTCGCCGCCTGGCCGGAGATCGGTGGCAGTGGCGGGAGGCGCACTTCGACCGCCTCGCCGGCACGGACGAGCTGCGGAGGGGACTGGAGGAAGGGCTCGACGTGGGAGCCCTCACCGCGGAGTGGCCCGCACAGCTTCAGGCGTTCGAAGCGCTGCGGAGCCCGGCGCTTCTCTACCGCTGAGGCCGGAGCTTCCCCCCGCCCGGGAGGGGGTGGTGCCGAGAGGGTCGTCCGAGGTAGTGTGCCAGTTCAATTCGTCCACGCATGCCCCGACACGGAGTCTCATGTCTTCGATCTCGCCCGCTCGTTTCCGGAGCCTGCCGACGACCCTGGCCCTCGCCCTGCTCGTGTTCTCGGGGGTCGCCGCCGAGCTGGGGGCGCAGTCCCGGGACATTTCTCTGGACCGATTCGAGCAGGACATCCAGGTCCGCTCCGACGGGTCGTTCCAGGTTCGGGAGCAGCTCACCGTGGGCTTCGAGGGAAGCTGGAACGGGATCGAGCGCGACCTCCTCAGCCGGATGGAGACCGCGGAAGGCAGGAGCACCCGAGCGCGATACCGGATCGGCGAGGTCACCGATGGAAGCGGCGCCCCCCTCGAGGTGGAGGAATCGGGAATCTCGGATGGACGGAGGCTGCGAATCTGGGTTCCCGGCGCCGAGGACGCCCTCAGAACGGTGGTCCTGAACTACACGGTGGAGGGAGGACTCAGATTCTGGACGGAGGAGCTCCTGGCCCAGGGGCGGGCGGGTCCCGACGCTCCGGCGGAGCCCTTCGACGAGCTCTACTGGAACAGCACCGGCCACGAGTGGGAGATGCCGATCCGCCAGGCCGTCGTCCGAGTGCGGCTCCCGCACGGGGTCGAGGAGCTCCAGGCGTGGGGGTACACGGGCCGCGTCGGCTCCACCGAGCAGGCGGTGGAGGTGACCACCGGAGCGCAAGAGGCGGAGATCCGCACCACTCGCTCCTTGGCGCCGCGGGAGGGCCTCACGGTCTCGGTGACGTGGCCCCCGGGCGTGGTGGATCGACCCACCGCAGCGGATCGGGCCGTCGAGCACTCCCTCCTGTTCTGGCCGGTGGGAATTCCCCCGCTGGCCCTGATCGTGATGTTCCTCACGTGGCGGGCCCACGGTCGGGATCCCGATCGGCGGCGGCTCATGGTGCACTACCATCCGCCGGAGGACCTCTCCCCCGCGGAGGTGGGAACCCTGGCGGACCACGACGCGGAGATGCACGACCTCACCTCGACGCTCGTGGATCTGGCGGTGCGCGGGTACCTCACCATCGAGGAGAAGGAACGGTCCGGTCTCCTGTCGTGGCTTCCGGGGGGCACGGACTATGAGATCCACCAGCGCCGTCCCCGCTCCTCGTGGACGGAGCTGCGACCCCACGAACGCCGCTACCTCGAGGGACTCTTCCCCGGCACCTCGACCTCCAGCGGGATCAAGCTGGACAGCCTGGAGCAGACCTTCAGCCTCATGGCGGACGGGTTCCGTGCGTGGCGAGAGGCGAAACGCTCCGGGGAGGACTTCGACGGGAAGGCATGGCAGGAGGACTGGGCTCGGGAGCGGGACCTCCTCACGGAGGCCGAACCCGAAGAGGAGGAGCCACTGGAGTCGGTGAAGCTCTCGGAGCTCCGGAACCGCTTCTACAAGCACATCGACCCCATCAAGAGCAGGGTCTACCGACGCCTGAAGAAGAAGGGGCTCTACGACGGGCGACCCGACCGGGCCAAGCAGAAGTGGGCGGGGATCGGCTTCGGCCTCCTGGTGGCGGGCGGGATCACGGGCATCGTCCTGGCGTCCCGTCCCCTCCCGCTGCTGGCCCCGCACCCCCTGGCCGCGGGCGGCGGGATCGCCGGTGCCGGGCTCGTGGTCCTCCTCTTCAGCCGATTCATGGGGGTGCGCACCGAGAAGGGAGTGCGAGCCCTGGAGGAGATCCTGGGTTTCCGCCAGTTCCTGGAGCGCGTCGAGGCACCGGAGTACCGGAGGATGATCACCTCGCCGGACCTGTTCGAGAAGTACCTGCCCTACGCCATGGCTCTGGAGGCGGAGGATCGGTGGGCGAAGGCCTTCGAGGACCTCTACCGCTCACCCCCGGACTGGTATCAGGGCAGCACTACCGGGTCGAACTTCCACACCACGGCGTTCACCCGACAGATGCGCTCCTTCTCCAGCAGCGCGGGGAAGACCATGTCTTCGAGCCCGAGCAGCAGTAGCAGCTCCGGCTCCGGAGGGGGAGGGAGCTCCGGAGGGGGAGGAGGAGGCGGCGGCGGACGGGGGTTCTGAGGGGGCGAGGGGCCTAGCACCTCCGCAACGAGTCCTACCCAGCGGCCCCCACTCTGTCCTTCCCACACTCCCGGCCTACACGGTCCAGGAAGAGTCCACGAACGCGTCGGGTCACCGGACCGACCCGCCCGTCCCCCACCGGACGTCCGTCGATGCGGACCGTGGGACGCACCTCGGTGGTCGTGCC
>JBKHJU010000423.1:0-2703 GCA_046537985.1 Longimicrobiales bacterium | reverse complement strand
GGATGGGCGAGCCGGGCTCCACCGAGAGGAGGTCGGGGACCTCCCGTCCCTTGGCCGCCAGGAGCTCGTGGGCCCCGTACCGGGAGCGGGGAAGATAGTCGTTGGTCCGCATCCACTCGTCGTCGAAGACCTTGGACAGGTAGTGCTCGCCCCAGTCGCACAGAACCGTCACCACCAGGGCGTCGGGGTCGTCGAGCTCCCGGGCGAGATCGATCGCGGCGTGGACCAGCATCCCCGTCGAGCCCCCGACGAAGAGCCCCTCCTCCCGGGTCAGACGTCGGGTCATGAGGAAGGCATCCCGATCGCTGACCGTGACGAAGTCGTCGAGCTGGTCCAGCCAGAGGGTTCCGGGGATCTTGTCTCCGCCCACTCCCTCCACCTTGTAAGGGTGGCCCTCCACCAGCTCGCCGGTGTGGAAGTAGGCGGCGTGGACCGAGCCCTCGGGATCGACCCCGACGACCCGGATGTCCGGGTTGTTCTCCTTGAGGAACTTTCCCGCGCCCGAGACCGTCCCGCCGGTTCCGGCCCCGGCCACCAGGTGGGTGATGCGCCCGTCGGTCTGCTTCCAGAGCTCGGGCCCCGTGGTCTCGTAGTGGGCTTCGGGATTGGCCTGGTTGTAGAACTGATCGGCCAGGACGGCCCCCGGGGTGTTCTCGGCGATGGCCTTCGCCTTCTGCATGTAGTGCTCCGGGTGGTCCGGCGGAACGGCGGTGGGCGTGATGACCACCTCGGCCCCGAAGGCCCGCAGGAGCTTCACCTTCTCCTGGCTCATCTTGTCGGGCATGGTGAAGATGCAGCGGTATCCCCGACTGTTGGCCGCCATGGCCAGGGCAAGCCCCGTATTCCCGCTGGTCGCCTCCACCACGAGCCCCCCGGGACGGAGCTTTCCCTCTCCCTCGGCGGCCTCGATCATGGCCAGCCCGATGCGGTCCTTCACCGAGCCACCGGGATTCATGAACTCGCACTTGCCGAAGACGGGAGTCCGGGTGGCCCCCACGACCTGGTGGAGGCGGACCAGGGGGGTCCACCCCACCATCTCCAGGACGTCGTCGTAGGGATCGCGGTGTCTCTCCCTCACGGCCTCTCCCCGGCACCGGATCCGTTGTCCTCGGAGGCGGTATCGGGGGGGGTGGCACCGGTGGCCACTCCGTCCGGCGAGTCCCGGTCTTCTCCCATCCGATCTCCTTCCATCGAGAAGTGGACCGGGACCTCCGCCCAGATTCCCACGGGCTCCCCGCCCCGGGTCGCGGGCTCGAAGCGCAACCGGCTCCCTCCCCGCATCGCGGCCGAGTCGAAGGCTTCGTAACCGCTGGACTCCATCACCCGGGTGCTGTCGACGGAGCCGTTCTCGCTGACCCAGACCCGGAGCACCGTGGTCCCCTCGACCTGCTCGTCCCAGAGGGAGAGGGGGTACTGGATGGGCACCTCTTCGAAGAGAGGGACGGGCTCCTCGAGCTCGGCCTCGGAGCCGCATCCGGAGGCGGCAAGAGCAGCCGCGAAGGCGAGAGAGAGGGCGATCGGACGGGTCGACCCGGTCGTCACGAGTCGGCTCGCTTCCGGAGCTCGGCCAGGACGTTCAGGGCCTCGAGGGGTGTCATGTCCTCCACGGTCAGCTCCCGTAGATTCCGCACCACGGGGTGATCGGCCGGAGCGAACATGGAGAGCTGATCCGGCGGAGGCTCGGAAGCCGGACGGTGGGCCCCGTGGCGTCCGAGGCCCTCCCCGGCTCCGCTGTGGCTTCCCTCGAGCTCGGCCAGGAGCTCGCCGGCCCGATCGATGATCTCGGCCGGAAGCCCCGCCAGCCGCGCCACCTGGATTCCGTACGAGCGGTCGGCGCCCCCCTCTTCCAGGCGGCGGAGAAAGACGATGTCGTCGTTGCTCTCCCGGACGGCGACGTTGAGGTTCTTCACACCGGGCAGGAGATCGCCCAGCTGGGTCAGCTCGTGGTAATGCGTGGCGAACACGGTCTTGGCCCCGAGGTGCTCGTGGATGTGCTCCGTCACCGCCCAGGCGATGGAGACCCCGTCGTAGGTGGAGGTGCCCCGGCCGATCTCGTCCAGCAGGACCAGGCTTCGGTCCGTGGCCCCGTGGACGATGGCCGCGGTCTCGTTCATCTCCACCATGAAGGTGGACTGGCCGCGGGCCAGGTTGTCCGAGGCGCCCACCCGCGTGAAGATCCGGTCGCAGACGGGAAGGCGGGCCCGGACCGCCGGGACGTACCCCCCCACCTGGGCCAGGAGCTGGATGAGGCCCACCTGCCGGAGGATCGTGCTCTTCCCCGACATGTTCGGGCCGGTCAGTATGACGATGTAACCGCTCTCCTCGTCCAGGTCCAGATCGTTGGCGATGAACTCCTCCCGGGGCATCATCGTCTCCACCACGGGATGCCGTCCGGCCCGGATCTCGAGGTCGAATTCGGTGTGGACCTCCGGGCGCACGTAGTCCCGACTGGAGGCCACCTGGGCCAGCGTCGCCAGGACATCCAGGCGGGCTACCCGACCCGCCGTCTCCTGGAGCCGGGGAACCTCCCGGGCGACCCGCACCCGGACCTCCCGAAAGAGCTCGGTCTCCAGGGCCTCGGCCTTCTCCTCGGCTCCGAAGACCTTCTCCTCCCACTCCTTGAGCTCGGGGGTGAAGTATCGCTCCGAGTTGGAGAGGGTCTGCTTCCGGATGTAGTCCTGGGGGACCTTGTCCAGGTTGGCG
>JBKHJU010000422.1:0-2705 GCA_046537985.1 Longimicrobiales bacterium | reverse complement strand
GGGTCGGGCTGTCCTCGAGCGACTGATGGGCGCGCCGGATGTTCTTGAGGTAGTCCCGGCATCGGTTCCGGAGGATCTGGTAGGCCCAGCTCTGGAACTGGGAGGGGTTCCTGCACGCGTCCAGGTTCGTGTACGCCTTCACGAAGGAGTCCTGGACCAGGTCGGTGGCTGCGTCCGGATCGTCCACCATTCCGAAGGCGAAGCGGTGGAATCGCTCCTGGTATCGCTGGATCAGGATCCGGTACTCGTCCCGGTGGCCTTCCAGGACCCGGGCGACGACCTCGGCGTCGGCGGGGTTCGACCGGGTCGCCGGGGACGAGGGACCCGCAGCGGTCTCCGTCATGACGTCGTCCCCACCCGGTACGCTCCCTTCACGATACGGCCCTCATTCCACGACGAGGACGGCCACGTATCCTCCGAAGCCGTCGGGTCGCCGGCCGGGAACCGACTCGGGCACGAACCACTCGCCGCCGGGAGCCCGGAAGGCGTACCGGTAGACCCCGGGCTCGAGCTGGAAGACGGCGGTCCAGTGATCTCCGTCCTCCTCCATGGGGATCGGCTCCCAGTCGGTGAAGTCTCCGGCGATGGACGGCGGCGCGTCGAGGGCGGACGGATCCCCCGCCCGATCGGCCCCGGATGGATCGTTCGGACTCGATTCCGAGCCGATGGCCGTCCTCGCCGCCGCCTCGGGAATCCGGATCCGGACACGGCCGTCGGTGATGTCGGGGGAGAGCGTCGATCGCTCCGCGTCGGGGAGGGCGCTGGCGCCGTCCCCTCCTCCCAGCGTCCGGCTGACTCCGACGCTCCAGCGCTCACGAGGGCTGTTCCAGTAGAGGGGATCCGTCGCGTCTTCCCGGACCGACGCCGCCAGCACGGTCCGACCGGCCGGATCCAGCCGGTACGAGATCCCTGCGCCCCACTCGGTGGTGGGAAGGGCGTCGGATGTCCAGGCGCCCACGGATCCCCAGAGCCGCACCGCTCCGGACTGGATGGTGAGCCGCCCCCCGCCGAAGGTGTAGCTTCCCTCCGTGGCCCGGACATGACGGACCGTTCCGCTGAGCCCGACCGTCGAGGTCGGCGAGAGGTGGAGGCTCACGTCCGAGTCGTGGACGCCCCGGGTGACGCTCACCGATTCGATGGCGTTTCTGTAGCCCACCCATCCGGACCGCACCTCGAGCCGCGCCCGCTCACCCACGAGCGCCGCCAGGGGACGGACGTCCAGGACGCCTCCGGTGCCCACCGAGGAGGTGCTCGGATCCCGATAGACGAAGCCCTGGCCGGCCAGGTCCGCGCCCACCTGGAGGGAGCCGAGCTGGCCGGCGCCGAGCCCGAAGGATCCCACGTCGGTGGCCAGGCGGGTTCCCAGGCCGGCGGCGCCCCAGAGGGAGTCGTCGGAGCCGAAGGGGATGCCGGTGGTGAGGTAGAGCCACCGTCGCTCGGGATCCCTGTAGCGGACCCCGAGGAGTGCGCTCGTCTCCGCCAGGTTGGAGGTGGCCAGCTCGTAGGCCACGTGCCCGCCGTAGAGATCGACGGTCCACTCCTGGGCGTCGGCGGAACGGGATGCGACGAGACTCAGGGCGAGCACGACGAGAGCCGCGACCCCCGAAGGGGGCCGCATGGCCCGGATCGGAAACGGGAGGCCCTGGGACACCGTGGACCGGCGGCTCAGGACTGGACGTCCCGGCCTTCGTCCGGCGCCACGAGGGCGATGCGGCTGTTCGTTCCCCCGAACCCGTCGTCCACCTGGATGGCGTCGGGGTCGGCCACCCACCGCTCCCCGTCGACCACGAAGACGTAGTCGTGGACGCCGGGCTCCAGGGGCACGAGGGCCGACCACTCCCCGGGCCGGATCTCGGCCAGCTCGTACGCGGGATCCCATCCGGTGAAGTTGCCGGCCAGTCGCACCGAGGAGGCTCCCCGGGCGTCCAGCTCGAAGCGAACGTATACGGTGGGTTCGTCGGACCGGGCCTCGTCCACGTCACCCGGAGCGGTAGGGGCGGAGGTCGGGGAGTCGTCGGAGGCGGACGCGGACGTCCCAGCAGCGTCGCCAGCAGGGCCGACGGCGGGAACGCTGCTGCTTCCCGGAAGCAGCGTGCCAACCGCGAGGGCGAGGATCGCCACCCCGGCCACGGCCCACGCCGGCCGAACTTGTACGGTGCGCGGCGCCCAGATCCACGCCACGACGCCCCGGATCCAGGATGCGGGGCCGCCGGACTCCGGGACCGGACCCGCCTCCACCTCGGCGATCCGCCGCATCACGGCGTCGCGGACGTCGGGCGTCGAGGCTTCCCGGGCGAAGACCAGGGTCTCGTCGACCACGGCCTCCAGCCTCTCGAGAGCCTCGAGCTCCTCCTCCGTGAGCTCGGAGCGGGAGATCTTCCCGTCGAGACAGTCGTGAACTCGCTCCATCTTCATGTGGCTCTCACCTTCGTGGGTCGGATCGGACGCGCCTTGCCGTCACGGGAAAGACGATCGAGGCCTTCGGATCGTCACATGCCCGCGTACCTGACGTACTCCGTTCGTCCAGTATGGTGATTATCCGGCATGGTGATTATGCGGTATGGTGATTATGCGGTACCCCGTTTGTCGCCCGTCGCTCCGCACCCGCGTCCAGCTCGCGCTCCGAGCGCGCTCCGAGCGCATGCCGACCGCGATCCCGTCGCGCGCGACCCTGGCCAGGAGTCCCTCGTTTGTCCAACTTCCGG
>JBKHJU010000016.1:0-12044 GCA_046537985.1 Longimicrobiales bacterium | reverse complement strand
AGGTTCACCACACCAGTCGGCCCGTTCCGCTGCTTTCCCACGATGAGCTCCGTCTTCCCCTCGATGTTGTTTCCGTCCTTGTCCTCCGGCCCGAAGTAGTATTCCGGACGGTACAGGAACATGACCACGTCCGCGTCCTGCTCGATGGAGCCGCTCTCCCGCAGGTCCGAGAGCTGGGGACGCTTGTCCGGGCGCTGCTCCGGAGCCCGGCTGAGCTGGCTCAGGGCCACCACCGGCACATCCAGCTCCCGGGCGAGCCCCTTCAGGCCCCGGGAGATGGCGCTCACTTCCTGCACCCGGCTCTCGCTGCTGCTTCCGCCGCTCATGAGCTGAAGGTAGTCGATGATGAGGAGATCCAGGTTCGCCTCGGCCTTGAGGCGCCGAGCCTTGGCCCTCATCTCCAGCACCCTGCTCCCCGGCGAGTCGTCGATCCAGATGGGCGCCGTGTTCAGGTGTCCGGCGGCCGCTGCCAGCCTCTGGTACTCGTCGGGCGAGAGGCGGCCCCGTCGCAGCTTCTGGGCGTCGACCCTGGCCTCGGAGCAGAGGAAGCGCTGGACCAGCTGCTCCTTGGACATCTCCAGGGAGAAGATGGCCACATCGCGCTCCCCCTCGATCGCCGCGTTCTGGGCAATGTTGAGGACCAGCGAGGTCTTTCCCATGGCTGGACGGGCCGCCACGATGACCAGGTCCCCCTTCTGGAGCCCCGTGGTCATCCGGTCCAGGTCGGTGAAGCCGGTGGAGATCCCGGTGATTCCCGACTCGCTCTGCTGGAGACGCTCGATGTGCTCGAAGGTCGGCCAGAGGATCTCCTTGATCCAGACGAAGCCCGCCCGCTCGTGGCTCTGGGCCACCTGGAAGATCCGCTGCTCCGCCTCGTCCAGCACCTCTTCCACCTGGCGCTCTCCCTGCTCGTAGACGTCCCGGATGATGTGGGAGGAGGCGTCGATGAGGCGCCGGAGGAGGGCCTTCTCCTTCACGATGCGGGCGTGGTACTCGATGTTGGCCGCCGTCGGCACCGCGTCGAGGAGCTCGGCCAGGTAGCCGTGCCCGCCGGACTCCTCGAGCTCTCCCGTCTTCTTGAGCTCCTCGCTGACGGTGACGATGTCCACCACGTTCCCCCGCTCGAAGAGGCGGGCCATGGCCCGGTACAGGCGCCGGTGCCCCTCCCGGTAGAACATGGAGTCGTCCACCAGCTCGACGGCCTTGGCCACGGCGTCCGGATCGATGAGCATGCCTCCGAGCACCGAGATCTCGGCCTCGGCGGAGTACGGAGGCTGCCGGTCGTAGGAGGAGGTGGCTGCCGCGGCGGTCTCGGGAGTATTCACCGTCTCAGGAGCGGGTCGGTCGGGTTGAAGGCACGTTCACGAGAGATCTCGAGAGCCATCCGGGAGTCGCCCGGGAGCAACCCGGCAGTCGTCCGGCCGTCATCCGGAAGTAATCTATGGGATGCGGCGGGCGATGCACCCGCCAGGGCGGGCGCCTCAGCCGTCGATCCGACGACGGGTCGCCCGGACGCCGCCACTTCGGTCCCGGGGGGCGCACCTGGGCCGCGCACCTAGGTCGAGCCGTCCAGCACACGCCGAAGAAGCTGGAGGTCGTCCCAGGTGGCCCGCACCCAGCGGCGATTCCGGAGCAGCGCCGCCGGGTGATACGTCACCAGGAGGGGCACGCCCTCGTAACTATACACGTCGCCGCGGAGATTCCCCAGCGTGGAGTCCTTCCCGGTGAGGAGGCGGCCCGCGAAGGTACCCACCGCCAGGATCGCCTCGGGGGAGACCAGCTCGATCTGCCGCCGCAAGTACGGTGCGCACGACTCGATCTCGTCGGGGAGGGGATTCCGGTTCCCGGGAGGACGGCACTTGATGACGTTACAGATGTAGGCCGAATCCTCCCGGGAGAGGTTCACCGTGGCCAGGAGGAGGTCCAGCAGCTTTCCCGCCGGTCCCACGAAGGGGAGCCCGGTGGCGTCCTCCCGGGCGCCGGGGGCCTCGCCCACCACCATGAGCCGGGCCGTCCGGGATCCGTCGGCGAAGACGACCTGCTTCCGCTCTTCGGCAAGGCCACACCGTCGACACCCGAGGGCCACGGTCCGAAGGGTCTCGTAGTCGAAGGTCGTCACGGTCTCTTCACCGGCGTCGCCGGTCCGGACGGCGAGCTCCTCCTCGGTGAGCCGTTCCGCATCCGACACCCCGACGGTATCGGCCGTCGCGGCGGAATCGGCGGTGGAGGTGGAACCGGCTGTCGAGACGGCGGGGACCGGGGCGCCGGCGGCCCTGGATCGAATCTCCCTCACGATCTCGAGGATCTGCTCCCGGGAGAGGGTCCCCAGGAAGAGCTCGTCGGTGCCCATCTCCAGCCGCTGACGAAGGAGACGGGCCAGGGTGTCGGGCGCGTCGGAGGGACCGGGGTCGCTCGTCGGCGCCCGGGAGCCGGAGGCCGCCTCGGAATCTCCGGGGCTCACTCGTCCCCCTCGAGGCGGTCGGACACCCGGTCGAGGATCCGCTCGGCCACCTCGTCCTTGGAAAGGAGGGGGAGCTCGTCCTTGTCCCCGCGGGCCGAGAGGATCACCACCCGGTTGGTCTCGACCTCGAAGCCGGCCCCTTCGTCGGTCACGTCGTTGGCCACCACGAAGTCCAGCCCCTTCTCCCGGAGCTTCCTGTCGGCGTTCTCCAGCACGTCGTCGGTCTCGAGGGCGAATCCCACGATCACGGCCCCCTCCTTCCTCGCCTTTCGGGTGTCGGCTGCGATGTCGGGGTTCGCTCGTAGGGAGACGTCCAGGGCGTCTCCCGTGGCCGAACGCTTGATCTTCCTCGACCGGGTTTCCTCGGGACGGTAGTCGGAGACGGCCGCGGCGAAGATGCAGACATCGGCCTCGGACAAGACGTCGCGGACGGCCGCGTCCATCTCCCGGGCCGTCTCGACCCGGACCAGCTCGACCCCCACCGGGTGCGGGAGCTCGGACGGGCCCGAGACCAGGGTGACTTCGGCTCCCCGTCGCCAGGCGGCCCGGGCCAGGGCGTATCCCATGCGTCCCGACGACCGATTGCTCAGAAAGCGCACCGGATCCAGGGGCTCCCGGGTGGGGCCCGCCGTCACCACGACCCGCCGACCCTCCAGGGGACTCCCGGCGAACAGGATCCGTCCCACGTGCTCCACGATTTCGGACGGCTCCAGCATGCGGCCTTCCCCCTCCTCCTCTCCGTGGGCCAGGGCGCCCGACGCGGGTCCGGCCACCCCGTACGAGAGGGCGTTCCGGAGGTGATCGAGGTTCGCCCGGGTCTGGGGATGGCGGTACATGCGGTGATTCATGGCCGGACAGACGAGGACGGGGGCCTCGGTGGCCAACAGGACCGCCGCCAGGAGGTCGTCGGAGCGACCGTGGGCCGCCCGGGCGATGAAGTCGGCGGTGGCCGGGGCGACACACACGACGTCGGCGTTCCGGGCCAGGGCCACGTGAAGGGCGGCCCCGTCCGTCGTCCAGAGGGTGGTGTGGGGTGGACGTCCGGTGACGCCCTCGAACGAGACGGGAGCGACGAAGCGGCGGGCACCTTCGGTGAGGATGGTGTCCACGCGTGCGCCCAGCAGGGTCAGGTCACGGGCGAGCTGGACGGCCTTGTAGGCGGCGATCCCGCCGGTGACGCCGAGAACGATCCGGCGCTCCCGCCAGGGACGCCGCGCCCCCTCGATTCCTGCGCTCAAAGAAGGGACCGGGCCCGGTCGCGAACCGCCATCAGCGCTCCAGTTCCCGGTCGAGACCCCACCGGGGAGCGTCTACTCCTCCCGGCGGCGACGCCGGACCAGCCGGAACTCGAGCTCTCCGGAGGTGAGGGCTTCCAGGGACCGGGTGGTGAGCTTCTTCTCCTGGCCGAGGGGCATGAGCTCCCGCGGAAGGGAGTTCAGCTCCCGGGCGTACTTCGCGGCCACCAGGACTCCCAGATACTTGCTCCAGGAGTGGGCGGCCACTTCGTCGGGTGTGAATACTCGCATGGATTCCTGTTCCTCATTCGTGAATCCTTCGGGAGATCGCCGACGAATCTCGGCCGGATCCCGGGCCCGTTCTACTCCGAAGGGGACTGTTAAGGTTCGTCGCGACGGCGTCGGACTTCAAGGCCTCGGCCCTGCTTCGAAAACGGCTCTCGCTCCAGGAGGGCGTCGATCTCCTCCCGAAGCCGCTCCACGCCCCGGTCCAGGTCCTCGGCCCGGTCGGGTCGCAGGTTCTCGGCCTCGACGATACGCCGGATTCCAGTCACGGCGTCCTTCAGGTCGTCGTTGACCACCACGTAGTCGAAGTCCCGGGCGTACTCGAGCTCTTCCCGGGCATTGCGGATCCGCCGCTCCACCTCCACGGACGCCTCCGTGTCCCGTCCCTTCAGCCTCTTGAAGAGGGCTCGGGCCGAGGGCGGAAAGACGAAGATCAGGACGGCCTCGGGCACCTTCTCCCGGATCTGGCGGGCACCCTGAACGTCGATGTCCAGCACCACGTGGTCGCCCCGCTCTGCCGCATCCTCCAGGTTCTTCCGGGGGGTGCCGTACCGGTGGCCGTGGACCTCGGCCCACTCCACGAGCTCGTCGTTCTCGATCATGGCCTGAAACCGCTCGGGACTCACGAAGTGGTAGTCCCGCCCTTCCCGCTCCCCCTTTCGGGCGGGTCGGGTGGTGGCCGACACCGAAAAGACGAAGTGGTCCCACCCGTTCACCAGCTCGTGGGCGATGGTGGTCTTCCCCGTTCCGCTGGGAGCGGCCAGGACCACGGGATAGGCCCTTCGGGGAAACCCGCTCACTCCACGTTCTCCACCTGCTCGCGCAGCCGCTCGATCTCTTCCTTGATGCCGACGACGGCGTGGCTGATGGTCGTGTCGTTCGACTTGGCACCGATGGTGTTTGCCTCCCGGTGCATCTCCTGGACGACGAACCCCAGGCGCTTTCCGGCGGGCTCCCGCCCGGGAGCGTCCAGGAGGTCGCGGAAGTGGTCGAGGTGTGCCCGAAAGCGGACGATCTCCTCGTTGATGTCCCACTTTTCGGCCAGGTACGCGATCTCACGGGCGAGCCGGTCCTCGTCCACCTCGTCCGCCGCGGTCAGCTCCCGGATCTGCATGCGAAGGCGGTCCCGTTCGGCCTCGAGGCGCTGGGGCGCTCCTTCCTCGATCCGGTCCAGGAGCTCCCCGATGGCGTCGATCCGTCCCTCGAGGTCGTCCTGCAGCCGACGTCCCTCCGACTCCCGCATCCGGACGACCGCGTCCAGTGCCTCGTCGATTACGTCGCCCAGGGTCGCCTCCGGGATCTCGGGCGCCTCGGTGTCCGGCTCCGCCGCCGGAAAGAGATCCCGGAAGCCCAGGAGATCCTTCACCTCCAGCTCACCCGGCAAGCCGAGCTCCCGCTGCATCCGCTCCAGGAGGGCCAGGTAGCGTCGCGCCCGCTCCAGGTCGAGGGTGGGCAGGGACGGGTCGGTGGCCGACCCGTCCCGCTCGATGCGGAGGGAGAAGTTCACGTGTCCCCGCGAGAGGCGGGTCTTCAGCCTGCCCTGGATCCACCCCTCCATCCCCGCAAGTGAGGTCGGGGTCCGGAGCTGGGCGTTGAAGTAGCGATGGTTGACCGTCTTCATCTCGACGCGAAGGATCCCTTCCGGAATCCCCTTCTCCGCGTCTCCATAACCCGTCATGCTACGGATCATGCTACGGATCATCCGCCGCTCCCGAAGCGCGCCTCGCCTCCAGCCCGTCGGCGTCGGAAGAGGCGGCCTCCGATCCGAGGGTTCGAGGCTGCGAAGCTAACGAACCGGCCCCTCCGGATTCAACCGGACCCCTCCGGAGATCAGGCCACCACGTCCTCCATGAAGGATCGGGCCCCGAGCTGCGCACGCCCTCCGCTCAATTCCAGAGGGTCCAGCGGATGCCGTAGAGCACCCGGGTCGTGGGAAGGGTGCGGCCCGGGAAATCCCGATTCGTGTCACGGAAGGTGAAGTTTTCCCAGCGGACGAAGACGCGGACGGTGACGACCCGGATCTGGAGCCGGGCGTACCAGCTCTGATAGGACGGCACCATCTCCAGGTCTCCGGCCGCGAAGGGGTCCGAAGCAGGAGCCGGCGGATCGGCGGACGCTTCCCGGGGAACGATGACGGACATGGCGTCCCGACCGTCCACTCCCGCGTCGGCCCACACCTCCAGGTTCCCGGTGGGGAAAAAGGTGTCGTGGAAGCTCAGACCGCTCTTCCACGTGCGGCGGGGAAAGTAGGGCCATTCCTGGAAGCCCTCCTCCCAGAGCTGGGCGCTTCCCTCCAGGGCGAGCCCGTCGAGGATGGGCACCGGAATGCGGAAGGTCCCCTCGAAGCCCACGCGCTCCCCTCCCGGAACGACGATGCCTCCCCGATCCATGGAAAGCCCGAGGGGATGGATGGCACTCCGGTCGATCCGGAGGCCGGCTCCCGAGAGGTCGAGGCCCCGCCACTGGAACCGGCCTCCGAGCCGGGAGCTGGTGCCCCGGGAGAACCCGGGAATCGCCGGCAGATAGTCGACTCCGGCGGCAGCGCCGGCGGTCCCGCCCGTGCCGTCGCCGGAGCCACCGGTACCGCCCGTACCACCGCTGTCGTCCGCGGGAAGGGCCAGGGAGAGAGCGGGCACCCCGTGCTCGAAATCGTCCAACGACCCGAAGGCCGACACGCCGTACAGGGGCTCGGTCCACCCCTGGAGCCGGAGGGTGGTCGTGGTGCCGGGGCTCCAGTCTCCCCACTCCCACGATGCGGCCACGCCGCCCCATCCGTGCTCCTCGACCGCGGCTCGAGCTTCCAGGCGCTGGCCCGGGAGTCCGTCGCCGGAGAGGTTTCGGTAGGTGATCCGGGTGGAGACGGGGCCGTACGCTCCGACGATCCGCCCGCCCCACTGGCTCCGGGAACTCGCCCGGAAGGGAAAGCTCTGGACTCCGGCCACGGTCGTGTCGGCTTCGACGGACGCCCGGTTCCAGAAGAGCTCCCCCACCCATTGGTCCCCGGGACTCCATCGGCCAAGCAGAGACCAGTCCGTCCGATTCACCCGGCGGGGCTCGTAGAGGTCGCCCCGATCCGTGATGGAGCGAGCCAGGTCCGCCCGAAGGCCGAATCGTTCTCCCCGCAGGTACGTGTAGTTCAGCTTCACCGACGTGGCGGCGCCCGGCTCGGCCCGCCGGGGACCCTGGGTGTCGAGACGATGGAGGGACACGCCTGCGTTCCCGCCCAGGGCCCGGGGGTGGAAGAAGACCCCTTCCAGGAGATTCGTCTCCAGGTCGCCCGTTCCGGCCTCGATCCGGGAGTAGGGACGGGGATCGTCGGCCCTCAGGGAGCGGAGGTGGATCTCCAACCCTTCGCCCCGTCGCACCACCCGGACGGACTCCACGTCGGACACCGAGATACGGGACAGATCCGGAACCGACCCCTCCATGGGCAGGAACTCGATTCCGTCCCGAAAGACCCGGACCCCCCCTCCCCCGGATCCGAGGAAGGAGGCGGAGCGGGGCATGCCCGCGTCTCCGGCCCGGAGGGGTACGATGCCCGGGATCTCCTCCAGGAGCTCGGACAGGGTGATGGCCCGGGTGCCGAGGAGCTCTTCACGATCCCATTCCCAGATACCGGTTTCGACGCCCAGGGGCACGACGGGATCGACGGGCGGGAAGTGCTCGAGGACGACCGTGTCCGCGACGAGGGTGTCCGGGGAGAGGGTGTCGGCGACGAGAGCATCCGCCGGGATCGTGTCCGACGGCGGAGTTTCCGCGGAAACCTCATCCGGCGGGACGGCATCCGCCGGGACGGTGTCGGTCGGAGGCGTATCCGCCGGATCCTGGGCGTGGACCGCCGAGCCCCCCCCCATGGAGAGGAGGATCCAGCCCAGGGCGGCCGTCGTGATCCTCCCCGTCATGGCGCGTCGCCCGGAGGTGCGTGGTGAGGGGAAGAGGAACACCTCGAGCAGGCCGTCGGCCAGGCCGGAATCTGTTATCCGCTCCGGCTCCGCACCCACTCCACCAGGAGACGGGTGGGCACGCCGTAGCCGCCCTTTCGCAGGTACGGCGGCGGATCCTCGCCGTACGCGGTGCCGGCGATGTCGAGGTGGGCCCATCGAACGTCTCCCACGAACTCCTGCAGGAACTTCCCCGCGGTGATGCTCCCGGCCGGGCGTCCTCCGACGTTCTTCAGGTCCGCCGTCTCCGAATCGAGCTGCTTCCGATATTCCTTCCACAGGGGGAGCGGCCAGCAGCGCTCTCCGCTCCGATCTCCGGCGGCCCGGAGCTCCTCCACCAAGTCGTCGTCGTTGCCCATGAGCGCCGAGGCCCGGTGCCCCAGGGCGACGACGCAGGAGCCGGTGAGGGTGGCGCAATCCACCATGGCCGCCGGATTCCACCCCTGGGCATAGGAGAGGGCGTCGGCGAGGATGAGGCGCCCTTCGGCGTCGGTGTTGATGACCTCCACCGTCCTCCCTTCCCGGGTCCGAATCACGTCGCCGGGCTTCACCGCGCTCCCGGACGGAAGGTTCTCCGACGAGGGAACGATGCCCACCACGTTCAGGGGAATATCGAGCTCGGCCACGGCCCGCATGGCACCGATGACGGCCGCCCCGCCGGACATGTCGAACTTCATGTCCTCCATCCCGCTTGAGGGCTTGATGGAGATCCCGCCGGCGTCGAACGTGAGCCCCTTTCCCACCAGCATCAGGGGGGCGTCCCCCTCCTTCCCTCCCCGGTGCTCCATGACGATGAGCCGGGGCTCCTCCTCCGAGCCCTTGGCCACGGCCAGGAGGGCTCCCATGCCCTCCTCCTCCATCTCGCCGGGGCCGAGGACACGGTAGTCCAGGCCCATCTCTTCGGACATCTCCCGGGCCTTTTCGGCGAGGACGGACGGGGTCATCAGATTTCCGGGATGCTGCTGGAGGGTCCGGGCCAGATTCTCGCCCCGGGCCTGGGCACCTCCGATCCGGACGCCCTGCGCGATGGCGTCTCCGTCTCCGGGTCCGCCGACGACGACTTCCTCCACCCGGATCGGCATGTCGTCCTCCTCCCCGGCCCCGGTCTTGAGCTCCCGGAACCGCCACGCCGCCAGAACGACCCCCTCGGCCACGGCCCGGGCCGCGTCCCCGATCTCCAGGTCTCCGGCCATCTCCACCACCACGCTCAAGCGGTCGAGCCGCCGCTCCTCGGCGAAACGGACCGCCCTCCCGGCGAACTTCCGCGCGGCCTCCGCGTCGTAGTCCTCCTCGTTCCCGACGCCCACGGCCAGGATCCGTTCGGGCCCGCCGCTTCCCTCGGGGCGATGGAAGAGCTCGCACACCCCCTCCCGACCCGAGAGATCTCCGCCGGCGCGGGCCCGACCGAGGGCGCCCGCGAAGGCCTCGTCCACCCGGGCACCGAAAGACGAAAGCCCCCCTTCCCCGCGGAAGACCGGCATGGCGAGAAGGGGCGTCTCGAGCTCCAGGATCTCTTCCGATACGGCGCGGACCTTCATCGGATGCCGCAGGCTTTCGTGGGCCGCGACCCACGGACCACGTTCATCGATCGGGAAAAGACGTACATGTGGCTGACCGTGATCACATGTGGTGGACGATGGCCTCTCCGAACTCGGAGGTGGCCACCTTCTTCGCTCCCTCCATCTGGCGCTCGAGATCGTAGGTGACCGTCTTGGCGGCCACGGCTCCCTCGATGCCCCGCTCGATGGCTTCGGCGGCTTCGTCCCAACCCATGTGGGTGAGCATCATCTGGGCCGAGAGGACGAGGGAGCTGGGATTGACCTTGTCCTGGCCGGCGTACTTGGGCGCCGTTCCGTGGGTCGCCTCGAAGAGGGCCACCTCGTCTCCGATGTTGGCCCCCGGCGCCATCCCCAGCCCGCCGACCTGGGCGGCGCAGGCGTCGGAGATGTAGTCGCCGTTGAGGTTCGGGGTGGCGATGACGTCGTACTCGTCGGGACGCAGGAGCACCTGCTGGAACATGGCGTCGGCGATTCGATCGTTGATGACGACCCGGCCGTCAGGCTCCTCGCCGTCCCAGACGGCGGACTCGGGAAGGGTCCGGTCGCCGAAGCGCTCCTCGGCCACCTCGTAGCCCCAGTCCCGGAAGGAGCCCTCGGTGAATTTCATGATGTTGCCCTTGTGCATGAGGGTCACCGACTCCCGGTTCCGATCGATGGCGTACCGGATGGCGGCGGCCACGTGGCGCTTCGTCCCCTCGGGGCTGATGGGCTTGATCCCGATCCCGCTCTTCTCTCGGATGTCGGATCCCATTTCCTCCACGAGGAAGCTCCGCACCTTCTCGGCCTCGTCGGTCCCGGAAGCCCACTCGATGCCGGCGTAGACGTCCTCCGTGTTCTCCCGGTAGACCACCACGTCCAGCTTCTCCGGCTCCTTCATGGGAGAGGGCACGCCGGGAATCCACCGGCACGGACGCACGCAGGAGTAGAGGTCCAGGACCTGACGGAGGGTCACGTTCAGGGAGCGGATTCCGCCGCCGACGGGAGTGGTGAGGGGGCCCTTGATCCCCACCTTGAACTCCCTGAGGGCGTCGTAGGTCTCCTCGGGAAGCCATTCGCCCGTCTTCTCCTTCGACTTCTCCCCGGCGTAGATCTCCATCCACGCGATCTTCCGGTCCTCCCCGTACGCGTTCTTCACCGCGGCGTCCACGACCCGCTGGGTGGCGCGCCAGATGTCGGGGCCGATGCCGTCGCCCTCGATGAAGGGGAGGATCGGTCGATCCGGAACCTGGAGGTCACCGTCCTGGACGGTGATCTTCTCTCCGGCTTCGGGAACCTGCGCGTGGGTGTATCGGGACATGGCTCGGTGGTCTGCGGTTCGCGTGGAGGAGAAGGCCGACTCGCGGCTCCACCCCTAAGAAGGGTGTCGAAGAAGTACAGTGGGTGCCGGGCCGTGGCCGGGCGGGCGCGGCCGGAACATATTCCGGGCGTCCGGAGAGAGGCAAGATGGTGGACGGAACACCCAATCTCGAAGAAGGCCCGACATGAGCGAAGAAGACACCCGGTCCAGGAAAGCGGCCCCCCACCTCCCGGACCCGAGCCGGGTCGTTGTGGTCACGGGGGGGACCGGAGGCCTGGGAAGCCGGATCGTCCGGCAGTTCTCGACCAACGGCAATCCCGTGCACGTGCCCGTGCGGCGTGGTACGAGATCGAGGAGGGGTGGCTCCACCGACCAGGGCCACGGGTCGCACGCCGAGAGCCCCTCCCTTTCCTCGGAGCTTTCGGACCGCGGGCCGGTCACCCTCCACACCTGCGACGTTACGGATCCCGAGGCGGTGGACGCGTTCTTCACCGAAGTGGCGGAGGTGGAGGGAAGCCTCGACATCCTCGTCAACGGGGTGGGCGGCTTCGACATGGCGCCCGTGGTCGAGACCTGGCCCGGGGAGTGGCGGAAGATGATGGACGTGAACGCCACCTCCGCCTTCCTCTGCTCCCGCTCGGCCGCACCCTACATGAAGGAGTCGGGATGGGGCCGGATCGTGAACGTGGCTTCCATCCCGGCCCTCGAGCGGGGCTCCCCCGGAATGGCGGCCTACGGGGCCTCGAAGACCGCCCTCCTCCATCTGACCTGCTCTCTCGCCGACGAGCTCGTCGAGGACGGGGTGACCGTGAACGCCGTGGTGCCCACGGTCATCGACACGCCGGCGAACCGGGAGGCCATGCCCGACGCCTCCCGGGACCACTGGCTGGACCCCGCGGAGATCGCCCAGGTCGTCGACTTCCTGGCCAGCGACGCAGCGCAGATCGTCACCGGAGCGGCGATTCGGCTGTCCCGCGGCTGAGGCGAACGCGGCGCCCGAGGCGCACCGGACAGCGCTTCAGCCCTCCTCGCCGACGCTCTCCGGGGCGCCCGGTCGCTCCTCCCCACCCGGTGGGGCTTCCCGCTCCTCCCTTCCCTCCAGCGCTCGGTCGAGGACTCCTCGGAGCCGCTCCACCGGCTGGGCGCCCACCGCGAGATACCGGTCGTCGAAGACGAAGCTCGGCGTCCCGGTGATCCCGGCCCGGTGGGCCTCCCGGGAGGTCTCCTCCAGCACCGGATCGTAGAGGCCTTCGTCCAGGACGTCCG
>JBKHJU010000421.1:0-2715 GCA_046537985.1 Longimicrobiales bacterium | reverse complement strand
CCGGAAGCACGGGGAGTAGGCGGTGTAGCGGACCGGCAGCTCGTCGGCCGAGAGAAGCTCTCCCCGATGGAGGTTCGTGACCGGAACCTCGGCCGTTGGAATCAGCCAGAGACCGTCCTCCACGGTCTCGTAGGACTCCTCCTCGAACTTCGGAAGCTGTCCCGTCCCGGTCATGGTCTCCCGGGTCACGAGATAGGGCACTCGAAGCTCGGTGTAGCCGTGCTCGCTGGTGTGGAGATCGAGCATGAAGTCGATGAGACCCCGCTGGAGCCTGGCGCCCTCTCCCCGGAGGACGGGAAAGCCCGAACCGGAAACCCGTGCTCCCCGGCCCAGGTCGAGGATCCCCAGCTCCTCGCCCAGCTCCCAGTGCGGGCGGGGGTCGAAATCGAACGAGGGCTGCTCTCCCCACGTCCGGAGCACCTCGTTGGACTCCTCACCTCCCTCGGAGACCTCGTCCAGGGGGATGTTCGGCGTGTTGAGGAGGATCTCCTCGATCCGGGCCTCCGCACCCCGAACCCGCTCCTCCAGGGCGTCGATCTCGTCGGCGACGCCCTGCATCTCCTCGATGAGCTCCGAGGCCTCCTTCCCTTCCCTCTTCCGCTCGCCGATCTCCCGGGACGCCTCGTTCCGCCGGGCCCGGAGCTCGTCTCCCCGGCTCACGGCGTCCCGCCTCTCGTCGTCGAGACGCAGGAGCTCGTCGACGATTCCCCCGGGATCTTCGAGATCCCGCCGGGCGAGCCCGGCCTTGACGGCGTCGGGCTCCTCCCGGATGCGACGCAGATCCAGCATCAGGAGTCCGATTCCGGTTGCTGGTCGGGGACGAGGGTCCTGTCGTCGCAGTCGGGATTCAGGTCGAAGACGAACTGGACGCTCCCCGTGGAGGGTTCGACGGCGGTGACCTCGAACTTGCCGTAGAAGAGGCAGAGCTGAGAGAAGCGCCCCCGGGCCTCCCGGGTCCGGATGACGTACACCGTCCCCACCTCGACCGGGACCGGATCGAGGACGGAGTAGGCGGCCGAGTCGGCCGGGGCTTCCGTGAGCTCGTCCAAGGTGAGGTCCGGGAATGCGGCGATCCCCGCGTCGGATTCGATGCCCAGGACGTTGGGGGTGACGAAAGAGAGCTCGCCGCCCACTTCGTCCAGCGCCATGTCCCAGGTCCCGGTGGTCCCGGGGGACTCCACCACCACCTCCCGACGTCCGATGAAGTCGAAGGCACTGGCGAGCCCGACTTCGGGACGGTCAAGGGAGTAGATGAGGGCGGTGCCCTCGTTCGCCACCCAGGTGACGGCGAAGGGGTCGTCGTCGCACGCCGCCAGGGACCAGAGCAGCACGCCTACGACGGCCAGAAGGTGCGGGCCTCGAACGGGCCCGGCAATAGGGCTTCGGATGAACTTCATGGGCTCATGCGTCACGGGGAATCGGAGCGGAAAGACTACCGAGAGTCATGGCGGAGTGTCAAGCCCGAAAAGGCCCGCCTTTCCTTGACTTTCGCCATGTTCACGTCTAGCCTTCGGGCACCGCATCTTCCGGCCGCGCCACACGATCCGGACACGCTCGCAGGAGCCTCCCACCATGCCCGACGGACAGCAGGAGCCGGCTCGGTCGTCCAAGTCCCGGGGTCGAGTCCTCGTAGCCGAAGACGAGCCCCACATCCGCCGAGTTCTGCTCACCCTGCTGGAATCCGCGGCCTTCGACACGGACGTGGTCTCGGACGGGGCCGCGGCCCTGAACCTCCTCCTGGGTGACACGCGCTACGACATCGTCCTCCTGGATCTCATGATGCCGCGGGCGTCCGGGCTGGAGATCCTGGAGCGGGTGAAGGACCTGAAGCACCGGCGCAGGACTCCCATGGTCGTCCTCACGGCCAAGGGACAGGATGCCGACCGCAACCGGGCCTACGAGCTCGGCGCCTCCGACTTCGTGACCAAGCCGTTCAGCCCCAAGAAGCTCCTTGCCCGAATCGACGAACTCCTCGAACAGGCCTGACGACACGGGCGAAGGGGGCGGGTTGTCCCTCTGGGTGACGATCCTGGCGGGAGGGGTCGGGTCCCGCTTCTGGCCCGTGAGCACCCCGGACCGGCCGAAGCAGCTCCTTCCCCTGAACAGCGAACGCCCCCTCATCGTCGATACCATGGAGCGGGCGTCGGCCCTCACCGACGTGGACCGGATCCGGATCCTTGCGGGGAGCCGTCTGGTGGAGCCCATGCGACGTGCCCTCCCGGGCCTCCACGAATCCGCCTTCCTGGTGGAGCCCCGGGCCCGGGGGACCGCCCCGGTCCTGGTCTGGGCGGCGTGGACCCTCTCGAAGAAGGACCCGGAGGCCATTCTCGTTTCGCTCCATTCCGATCACGTCGTGAATCCCCCGGACGCCTTCGTCTCCACCGTGATGCGGGCCGCACGGATGGCCCGGGACCACCGGCGACTCATGACCGTGGCCGTCCGCCCCGATCGGCCCGAGGTGGGGTACGGCTACATCCAACCGGGGGACGAGATCGGCGAAGGCTTCGAAGTGGCCGCGTTCCACGAGAAGCCGGACCCGGAGACCGCCACCCGATACGTGGAGGGCGGATACCTCTGGAACAGCGGGATCTTCGTCTGGCCGGCCCGGACGTTCCTCGACGAAGTCCGCGCCCGCGCCCCCGAGATCGGGAGCCTTATGGTGCATCTGGAGGAGGGACGGCCCGAGCGGTTCTTCGACGAAGCGCCGAAGATTTC
>JBKHJU010000420.1:0-2720 GCA_046537985.1 Longimicrobiales bacterium | reverse complement strand
CCCTGGGGCTGGACCCCCAGACGCGGCGCCGGATCTGGGAGTACGTGGTGGGGCTCCGGGAGCGGGAAGGCGTGACGGTCTTCTTCACCACCCACTACATGGACGAGGCCGAGCACAGCGACCGCATCGCCATCATCGACCACGGTCGGATCGTGGCCCTGGACACCCCGGACCGCCTCAAGGACCGGGTCGGGGGCGACATCGTGACCCTGACCACCGACGACGAGGCCGCCGCCATCCGGGAGCTCCGGGAGGAGTGGGCCCTGGACCCCCGACGGACCGACGGCGCCATCAGCTTTCCCGTATCCCGGGGCCGGGAATGGCTCCCCGAGTTCGTGAAGAAGTTCTCCCAGCGGATCGTCTCCATCGGGGTGCACCGCCCCACCCTGGACGACGTCTTCATCGAGATCACCGGCCGCGCCATCCGGGAGGAGGCGGTCGAAGAGGGGAACGGCGGCCGGCGTCGAGGACGATTCCGGGGCGGCCGCGGGACCCCCCGCGGGCGGCGAAAGGAGCCTCGGCGATGATCGTGCCCGGGCACGCCCGTATCCGGGCATGGACGAGGCCCTCGAGCACGACAGCGTGGCGACCATGACGAGGCCGTCGACATGAAGGAGCTCTTCCGGGGCGTGTGGGTCGTAGGCTACCGGGAAATCCTGCGGTTGACGGGCCAGCGGTCGAGGCTCGTGGCCTCCATCCTCACCCCCCTCCTCTTCTTCGCCCTGTTCGGGGCCGGCTTCAACCAGCTCGTCGGGCAGATCTTCCCCGGCGTCGACCTCATGACCTTCATGTTTCCGGGGATCGTGGCCATGACGGTGATCATGCCCTCGGTCTTCACGGGAATGTCGGTGGTGTGGGACCGGGAGTTCGGGTTCCTCCGGGAGATCCTCGTCTCGCCCCTGAGCCGGACCGGCATCGCCCTGGGAAAGGTGGGGGGTGGGGCCCTGGTGGCCACCGTGGAAGGGCTGATCCTCCTGGCCCTGGCGCCCCTGGTGGGGGTCAGCCTGAGCCTGCTGCAAATCCTCGAGCTGACCGTCCTCCTCCTGATCCTGGCCGGGACCCTGGCCGGCTTCGGGATCCTGGTGGGAGTTCGGATCCGCTCCCAGGAGACGTTTCAGACCGTCATGGCCCTGGTGGTCTTCCCCCTCATCTTCCTCTCGGGAATCTTCTTTCCCGTGGACTCCACGCCCGGGTGGATGGCCCTGGTGGCCAAGCTGAACCCGGTGACCTACGGGGTCGACGCCGTGCGGCAGGTGGTGCTGCGGAATACGATCAGGCCCGATTCCCCCCTCCCCGGAGGACATCCGGAGCTGGGTGTCACGGTCTTCGGACAGAACCTCGGCGTGGGCGCGGAAGCCCTCGTGGTGCTGCTTTCGGGCGTGGTGCTGGTGGCCCTGGCCAGCCGGGCCTTCGGAGAGGAGTGACGGGTCAGTCGCCGTCGTCCCGATCCCCCCGGGGAACCGCCGTCCGACCGGTGCTCCCGGACGACGAGCCTCCCCGGTATCCGCCGGACGAGGAGACCGATCCTCCGTCCCCGCTCCCCCGCGACGGCGCCCGGGCTCCCGGCGACCCCCGAGACGAGGAGCCGGACGGGCGGGAGACTCCGGTGCGGCTCCCATCCGACGATCCGGGACGGGTGTAGCCCTGGCCCCGGACGATCCGGCCCCCGCTGTCCAGCGAGCTTCGGGGCTGCACGTAGATCAAGGCCGGCCGGTAGGTGTAGCCGAAACCGTAACCGTAGCCGGCGTAGCCCCAGGGATGGTAGAAGGGATCGTAGCGGTAGCTCCGGAACCCGAATCCGGACCGGTACGGGCCCCATCCACCCCAGATGCCGGTTCCGCTGATGACGCGACGGGGCGGTCGGTAGGCGTAGCCGCGCCGACCGTCGTACGGGTCCTGGACCTCCACCTCGCCCCCGGTGCCGACCACGAACTCGTCGGGGTTGTTCAGGGCCACGAGCATGTCGGTGACCCCACCCGGGACCCCGGCCTCGGCAAGCTCCACCAGGTCCCCTCCTTTCACGGGAATGGGATCCCCCTCCTCGGCGAGCCACGCCACCACGGCCTCCTCGTGCACCCGGGACGACGCCTCGATCACATCGTCCAGGGAGGGCGGCCCGGAGAGGGCGACGCGAGCCGTCTCCAGGGCGAGCTCCTCCTCCACGTCGGCCCACCCCTCGAGCTCCGGACGGTCCACCTCGTCGGGGCCCAGTCGGTAGTAGCGCCGGGTCCAGGTGCGGACCTCGCCGCCCGACTCGACGGAGCGAACGTCCAGCCACTCCCAGGGAGAGATCAGGGAGAAGAGTCCGGTGGAGACCCGCTGGACGCCGCCCCGGCACGTGTATTGGGAGTCCAGGTATACCCGGGCACCGTCCCGGGAGAAGTCGGCCCGCTCCGATCCCTCGCACCCTTCCCGGGTGGTCGGCCTCTCCTCGCCGTCGGCCCGGAGGAGCTCGGGATCGCCGGGCTCCTCACCGGTCTCGACGGTCAGGATCTCGGCGGCCAGCCCGTCGTCGGTCGGTCGCACGCAGGTGATCGAGCTGAAGTCCCCGGCGGCGTCGGGTGCGGCGGTGTCGTCGGGCACGTCCGATGCCTCCCAGCACCCGGCCCATGGGAACCAGCCGGTTTCAGCCGCTCGATCCTGTCCCGACACGACGTGCGTGGCGGTGAGGAGCGCGACGACAGCGAGGATCACCCCCCAGATGAAGGGAAGGATCACGG
>JBKHJU010000419.1:0-2730 GCA_046537985.1 Longimicrobiales bacterium | reverse complement strand
CGGAAGGCAAGCACCTACCCGAACCCAGCGAGTCATGGACCTTCAGATTACCGGCACCGTCACCCAGATCCTCGAAGAGCAGTCCGGAGAGAGCGCGCGAGGCCCGTGGCGAAAACAGGACTTCATCCTCGAGACCGAGGGGCAATATCCCCGGGAGGTCTGCATCACCCAGTGGGGTGAGAAGATCGACGACTTCGACGTCCAGGAGGGGGAGACCCTCACGGTCCACATCGACATCGAGAGCCGGGAGTACAAGGGCCGCTGGTATACCGACGTGAAGGCGTGGCGCGTCGAGCGTGCGCGGCCCCAGGCGCCCGAGCCGACCCCCGGCGACGAGCCTTTCTCCGCCGGGCGAAAGAGCATCGAGGACGTGGACGACGACCTCCCCTTCTGACGAACCCCACGAACCGGACGAACCCCTCGCCGTCGGTACGCCTCCGGTATCGTCCCGGCTCGACCCTGCGTCCTTCTCCCACTCTCTTCCGCGATCCGACATGCCCCTGAACCCCGAGATGCTGGAAGACCTCCGGACCGAGCTCGAGCGCCAGCTCCGACGCCTGGAGAAGAGCATGGCCATGTCCGAGGAGGCCTCCCGCCCCGTGGAGCTCGACCAACAGGCGGTGGGACGGCTCTCCCGCATGGATTCCCTCCAGAGCCAGCACATGAGCCAGAACCTTCACGAGCGGGAGCAGGCCCGGTACACGGCGGTGCGCGCCGCTCTGGTGCGGATGGATGCCGGAGAGTACGGGATCTGCGTGGAGTGCGGAGCCGAGATCCCCTACGGCCGACTCATGGTGGTGCCCGAGGCCGAGCGCTGTCCCAGCTGCGCGGAGTGATGATCGGAGGGAGCCGCTTCGAGCGGCCTGCGGCGTGGACGGTCGTGGCGGTGCCGTTCGTCGGGCCGGGACCTGGCGGACGGGAATCGGATCCCGAGGCCGCCGCCCATTGACAGCGTCGCGGAGATTCGCGATCGTGCATCGCGGTCGGGACACAGTACCCCGGCCCCTGGACCATGATGCAGACCGGCGGCGCCCGTCTCATGCGGGCCAGCCGGTCTTTTTTATTTCGGTGGTGGTCCAGCACCGACCCAGCGCGGGGGCATGATCCGCGCAGTCAGTCAGAATCGGTACGTGCGGATCATCCACACTCCGAGGACGACACAGCACCAAGGAGTTGCAGGATGCCTGCACAGGGAACCGTCAAGTGGTTCAACGACCAGAAGGGTTTCGGATTCATCACGCCGGACGAGGGCGAGAAGGATTGCTTCGTCCACCATTCGTCCATCCAGGCCGAGGGCTTCAAGAGCCTCGACGAGGGTGATCGGGTGGAGTTCGAGATCGTGCAGGGCCCCAAGGGCCCGGCCGCCGAGAACGTGAGGAAGGTCTCGTAACCCGGAAGGTCATCGAACCTTTCGGTCGGGCGGAGCGCTTTCTCGGCGCGCCGCCGGATTCAGGGTGACGCCCGCGAGAAAAGGGTGTTCCCGCTGACGGGGCTTCGGCTCCGGCGAAACGAGCAGCCCGGTCCCCAAAGGGGCCGGGCTGTCTTGCTTCGGGGGGTCTGGCCGCCGGAATCTCACGGTCGGCCGAGCCTCACCGCAACGGCACTTCCCGGATCAAGAGCCCCGTCGTGGAGACACGGACCTCGAAGCGGGCGGGCCGTTCCACCTCGATGTAGGTGGCCGAGCCGTACTCGGCGTCCACCACGGTGGCGAGGAGGGAGTAGCGGCGGGCCAGGTGAAAGAGGTCCGCGGGCTTGGCCTCACCGAGGGAGTGGACGGTCCGGGGGCGGGCTCGCTCGTCCTCGATTCCAGCGTACCGCCCCGTGAGGCGGTCGAGCTCGTACCAGGTGTGGAGCCCCAGGATGTTGGCCAGGGGGTGCCACTTGAGGATGTGGGCGTCCACCAGGACCTGGTCTCCGGCCACGTTCAGGGTCGTATCCCTCCCGTCGGGGAACTCGACGAAGGCCTGGAAGGTCCGTGCCCCGGTGGGAACGGTGGTGACGGTGGCGGCAAGCTCTTCCGCCGTCAGCGCCCTGTATCCCTGGGTGGAGACGCCGAGGGTGGAGAAGAGGGCCGCAAGAGCGAGGAAGAGGGCTCCGGTGCCGGTGCTGCCCAGGGTCGGAACCCACCGGCTCCGGCGATAGGCGAGGACGCCTCCGCCGAAGAAGAGGAGGCTGACGATGCCGAAGGCAACGGCGAGGTAGACGAGGATATCGGTCATGGAAGGTCCGATGGTGGGGTTCCTCTCCAGTCTCGCTCTCGAGCCCGGAGGAGGTCAACCGGGACGACACTGGACGCCGGCGCGGGAGGCGGCCGGGTATGAATCCTGCAATAGAAGAGTTGAGCGAGCGATGGAAGCGGAGGCCCACGACCGGGACCTCGACCATCGGATGATCCGACCCACCAAGAGACAGGAGCGGGATCCGTGCTAGGGAAGTCTTCGAAGGATCAGGAGTCGGAAGGAGGAACGCGCGCAACGACGGTCAAGGGACCCGGCGGCGCGTCCCTCATCTCCAGGGACCTGCGCATCCTGGGTGACTGCGTGAGCGACGGTCGGCTCCGCATCGAAGGGACGGTGACCGGCGACGTGACCGCCGCGGGCCTCGAGGTGGCCCGGACGGGATCCGTGGAGGGCGACGTCACGGTGAGCAAGGGGGGAGGCTACAGCGACACCATCGTCATCGACGGCAGCGTGAAGGGCGCCGTTCGGGGCGCCCGGGTCGAGGTGGGCC
>JBKHJU010000418.1:0-2733 GCA_046537985.1 Longimicrobiales bacterium | reverse complement strand
CCTCCTGGTCTACAACGCCGCCCGCCTCAAGGATCGAGGCGAGCCCTTTCGGATTCCGGCCGCCATGGCCAAGCTTCACGCCTCGGAGATGGCCCAGACGGTTTCGTCCCAGTGTGTCGATCTCTTCGGAGGATACGGGTTCACCACCGAGTACCCCGTGGAGAAGTACTACCGGGACTCGAAGATCGGCACGATCTACGAAGGAACGACGAACATGCAGCTCGAGACCATCGCCAGGGGCCTGCTGCAGGGTCCTGCCGAATGAGGGTCGTGCTGAATGACTGACGCACCGCGGGGGCCGCGCTCGCGGAGTCGAGCCGTCCCGGACCCCCGCCCCGCCAACGGCGTTGAGCGAAGCCGCTCTCGAACTGCTTCCAGGAGGAGTTGAACCGTGTTCGGATTCGGGGTCTGGGAGGTCATCCTGATAGTCGCGCTGATCATCCTCTTTTTCGGGGGGCGGAAGATCCCGGAGCTTGCTCGGGGCCTGGGGTCGGCCATCCGGAACTTCAAGGGAGAGGTGGGCAGGGGCGACACGGACGAAGAGCAACGGGAGCTCCCGCGGGAAAGTGAGCCGGGAGAGCGCTGACCCCGCGGACCTGACGGAGCGCTGTTCGTCGAAGCCCCACGAGGTCGACTCCATGCCCTCGAAGTCCAAGGCCCTCCTCGACAACATCGTCGTCGTCCTGGACCACCCGAAGGATCTCGTCAACATCGCCGGGGTCGTCCGGGCCATGATGAACATGGGCCTCGCCCGCCTCCGGCTGGTGCGCCCCGACGAGTTCGACACCTACCGGATCACAGGGATCGCCCATCGAAGCGACGAGGTGGTGGAGGCGGCCGAGCACTTCGACACCCTGGAGGACGCCGTCGCCGACGCCGTCTTCGTCCTCGGAACCACTGCGCGGGGCCGAACCGCACAGCGAAACTACGTGAGGCCCCGGGAGCTCGCACCCGAGCTTCTCGAAAGGGCTTCCGAGGGCCCCGTCGCCATCCTCTTCGGACGGGAGGATCGGGGTCTGACCAATCGGGGGCTGGATCTCTGTCACTCGGTGGCGATCGTGCCCACCGACTCCCAGTACTCGAGCCTGAACCTGGCGCAGGCCGTCCTGGTCCTGGCGTACGAGATCTTCCTGGCCTCCGAGGACAGCGACCAGGATCTCCCCGAGGGTAAGCGTTCGACCCGACCGGCGAGCTCGGAGGAGATGGAAGACATGTACGCCGCCCTCCGGGACGGCCTCGAGCGAATCGAGTTCTTCAAGGCGCGAAAGCCCGCCGGGGTCATGCGCACCCTGCGGACCCTCCTCTCACGGGCCGAGCCCGACGTGCGGGAAGCCCGTCTCGTCCAGGCCGTCGGCTTCGAGATCGGAAACTACCTGGATCGCCGACGTCCCGGATCCGATCGTTCGGGTACGCGCTCCGACCCGGAGAGCACCGGAAGGGGGTAGGAGAGCCTCCGGACGTTTCAGCCTGTTGTATGGGCCCCGGGCGCGCCATATCTTAGAATACTGCGAGTTTTCGCGCTTTTCGACTCGATGAGTCCGGCCATCCATGTCCTCCACGTCCTCTCCCGTCGTGCGACCCCGCAGGACGAGTCTCGCGGATCGCTACAGGGTTCTCCTGGAAATCGGCCACACCGTGACCGGCACCCTGGGAATGGAGGAGCTCTTTCGACGCATCTACCGGGAGACGTCCCGGGTCCTGGACGCCGCCGGCTTCTACATCTCGACGTACGACTCCGGAGACGACGTCGCCACCATCGTCTTCTACGCCGATCAGGGGGTCGAGCGCCACGTGCGCATCACCTACCGGGGCTCGGACAGCGAGGTCATCCGCAGCGGTCAGGCGTCCACCTTCGGCGGAGACGACGGAGTCCGGTCCCTGATGGTTCTGGGGGACGACCAATCCGAGGTCACCCGATCCGCCGTGTCCGCCCCCATGCGCTACGAGGGCCGCGTGACGGGGGTGGTGAGCGCCCAGAGCTATCAGCGGCACTGCTACGGCCCCGAGGACGTCGAGCTCCTCCAGGGGATCGACGACATGGCGGCGGTGGCCATCGAGAACGCCCGGAAGGTCGAGGAGTTGGACGCGAGACGCCGCGAAGCCATGCGCATCGAGGAGATCGGTCGCGCGGTGGTGAGCTCCCTCGAGCCCCGGGAGGTGCTGGGAAAGGTCGTCGACGCCGCCCTGGAGCTCGTCCGCTGTGATGCAGCCGCCATCTGGTTCCTGGACGATCGCACGGCCACGCTCGAGGCGTGGGAAGGGGCGGGCTCGTCGCCGGACGGGCAATCCTGGGAGCTGACCGAGGAGGCCTGGCGGAGGCTCGTCCGGAATCGCGAGCCCTTCGTCGTCCTGGACCGGGAATCCCGGTCCGTCGTCCCGCCCACCATGATCGAGGAGGAAGCGTCCCAGTCCGTTCTGGTGGTTCCCCTCATGGTGGACGACGAAGTGGTGGGAGGGCTCTCCGTTGGCAGTCGGGACGCCAACGCCTTCTCCGGCGACCTCGACGTGCTGGAGCGCCTGGCGAGCCAGGCCTCGGTGGCCCTGGAAAACGCCCGTCTACATGCCAGCGTTCAGGCCCTTTCGCTCACCGACCCCCTCACCGGGATACCGAACCGCCGGCACCTGGATATCCACCTGGAGCGGGAGATCCACGCGGCCAGGCGGGGTCGCAGCCTCGCCATCGTCATGTTCGACCTGGACAACTTCAAGCAGTACAACGACACCCTCGGACAT
>JBKHJU010000417.1:0-2736 GCA_046537985.1 Longimicrobiales bacterium | reverse complement strand
CACCGGCACCGAAGAAGTGGTGGAAGAGGAGGTGGAGGATCCGGAGGATCTGGAGCCCCGGGCGCCGGTGGTCACCGTCATGGGCCACGTGGACCACGGAAAGACGCTGCTGCTGGATGCCATCCGGAAGACCAACGTGGTCGCCGGCGAGGCCGGGGGCATCACCCAGCACATCGGTGCCTACCACGTGGAGCTGGATGACGACCGGTCCGTCACCTTCCTGGACACTCCGGGGCACGCGGCGTTCACGGCCATGCGGGCTCGCGGCGCCGACGTGACGGACATCGTGGTGCTCGTGGTCGCCGCGGACGACTCGATCATGCCCCAGACCATAGAGGCCATCTCCCACGCGAAGAACGCGGGGGTTCCCATCGTGGTGGCCATCAACAAGATCGATCTTCCCTCCGCGAACCCTCAGCGCGTGAAGCAGGAGCTGCTCCAGCACGAAGTCACGGCGGAGGAGTTCGGCGGCGACGTGCTGGTGGCCGAGATCTCGGCCAAGACGGGAGAGGGGATCGACGACCTCCTGGAGAAGCTCCTTCTGCAGGCCGAGCTCCTTGAGCTGAAGGCGAACCCGAACCGCGAAGCCGAGGCTGCGGTCGTGGAGGCCAAGCTGGACGTGGGCAAGGGCCCCGTGGTGACCGTCCTGGTCCGGAAGGGAACGCTCCGCGTGGGTGACTCGTTCGTGTGCGGAAACTACGACGGTCGCGTGCGTGCGATGCTGGACGAACGGGGGAACCCGGTGGAGGAGGCCCCGCCCGGACGCCCGGTTCAGATCCTGGGGGCCGGAGGACTCCCCCAGGCCGGAGACACGCTTCAGGTGATGGATCCGGACCGCGCCGCGGAGATCGCACAGACCCGGCAGCGCCTGGAACGGGAGAAGCAGCTCAGGATCAAGGATCGCGGCATGAAACTGGGCGACCTGGCCCACTTCATGAGCGAGGGCGAGGTGAGCACCCTGCCCATCATCGTGAAGGCCGACGTGGACGGCTCGGTACAGGCCCTGGCCGACTCGCTGGAACAGCTTTCCACGGACGAGGTCCAGGTGCAGATCGTGCACCGGGGCGTGGGCGCCGTCAACGAGTCGGACGTCCTGCTGGCGGGGACCGCGGGCGCCGTGATCATCGCCTTCCGGATCCGGCCCGACTCGAACGCTCGGCAGCTCGCCGAGCAGAACGGGGTGGACATTCGCACCTACGACGTCATCTACGAGGCCGTGGACGAGGTGAGGCAGGCCCTGGAAGGCATGCTTTCGCCGGAGGAACGGGAGACGGTCCTGGGCTCCGCCGAGGTCCGGGAGGTCTTCAAGATCTCCCGTGTCGGCACGGTGGCCGGATGCTACGTCACCGACGGGGTCATCCGTCGCAACGGTCAGGTCCGGCTCGTCCGCGACGGCTCGGTGATCTACACCGGCGAGATCTCCTCGCTCAAGCGCTTCAAGGACGACGTGAAAGAGGTGCGTGAGGGCTTCGAGTGCGGGATCGGCATCGAGAACTTCAACGACATCAAGGTGGGCGACGTCATCGAATGCTTCGAGGTCGAGGAAGTGGCCCGCACCCTGGCCGAATCTTCCGGGGCCTCGGCCCAGGACTGACGCCTGCCCGCCGCCTCCCACCGAACCTCCGTGGCCAGCATCGTGGTGCTCACCTGGGAGCTCTCGATCCCCGGGTGCCGGTCCCTCAAGGAGAAGCGCATGGCGGTGCGCTCGCTGCGCGATCGACTTCAGCACCGCTTCAAGCTCTCCGTGGCCGAGACGGACCATCAGGACGTGTACGACCGTGCCCAGCTCACCGCCGCCGTGGTCGCGTCCGACGGTCGCCTCGCCGAGTCCCTGGTGGATCGGATCGACGGCTTCGTGTCCGAAGACGCACGATTGGTCATTCTCTCGTTCCGGCGGGAGCGGGTCTGAAGGGAGGAGACAGGAGTCATGAGCGGTCGCCGCGTGGCCCGATTGAACGAACAGCTCAAACGCGAGATCTCCGGTATCCTGCGTCGGGAGGTGCACGATCCTCGGATCGGCGCGCCGACGGTGACGGGCGTGGAGGTGACTCCGGATCTCTGGATGGCCCGGGTCTATGTGAGGCCCGGCCCCGGATCCAGCCCCGACGAAGAGGGTTCCGCGCTGCTGGAAGGTCTGGAGGCGGCCTCCTCCTACATCCGCCGGGAGCTCGGCGAGGCCCTCACCGTGCGACGGGTTCCGGAGCTGCGCTTCGAGCTGGATCGCACCCTGGAGCGGGCGATGCGCATCGAAGAGATCCTGAGGGACGTGCTCCCCGAGGACGAGGGGACGGCGCCCGAGCCGGAAGACGAGGACCCCGGGGACGCGGAGGAAGACCCCGGGGCCCGGGGGGAAAGGGATCAGGCGAGGAACGGGGAGGCGCGCGAGTGAGGTCCCCTGGCCGGTCCTCCGGTCGGGGGAGGGACGGAGTCCTGTTGGTGGACAAGCCGGAGGGACCCACTTCACACGACGTCGTCGGGCGGGTGCGTCGACTCCTGGACGAGCGTCGGGTGGGTCACACGGGAACGCTGGATCCGTTTGCTTCGGGCCTTCTCCTTCTGTGCGTGGGTCGCGCCACGCGCCTCGCCGAATACCTGCACTCCTTCTCCAAGACCTACGTGGCGGACGCCCGGCTGGGACAGGTGACCTCGACGCTCGATCCCGAGGGGGAGGTCGTACGCGAGAGTTCGGACTGGACCCGGGTGACGCCGGAGCAGATCCGGCAGGCGCTCACGGAC
>JBKHJU010000416.1:0-2738 GCA_046537985.1 Longimicrobiales bacterium | reverse complement strand
GTTGGTCAGCAGGGCAGCCAGATCGCCGGGGCGCTCCAGCACCGGTCCCGAGGTGGTCTTGATCCCCACACCCATCTCCCGGGCCATCAGGCTGGCCAGGGTCGTCTTCCCCAGGCCCGGCGGGCCGTGGAAGAGGAGATGGTCCAGGGGCTCCTTCCGCTGCTTCGCCGCCTGGATGGCGATCTCCAGGGACTCCTTCACCTTCTCCTGACCCACGAATTCGGCCAGGCGCCGGGGCCGAAGGGACTTCTCGACCGGAGCGTCTTCCTCCAGGGCTTCCGGGGTCGTGATCTCCCGTCGCTCGCTCACGAGACCGTCCTCAGCCACCGGCCCGTCGTCGGCACATGGGTCATCGGCCCGCCAGCGCCTTTCGGATCAGGGCTTCCGAGCTCTCCGCACCACCGTCCTCGAGGACCTTCTGCACCATGTCGTCGGCCTCGGAGAAGGAGAAGCCCAGGCTGACCAGGGCGGAGACCGCCTCACGAGCCGGTCCCGCGCCCGTGCCTTCGCCGTCCGCGGCCGCGGGGACGACCGCCAGGTCCTGGACCTTGTCCGACAGGTCGACGACGATGCGCTCGGCCGTCTTCTTCCCGATCCCGCTCACCTGGGTCAGCGCCGTGACGTCCTTTTCGGTGAGGGCTCGAGCCAGCCGCGCCACCGAAAAGGTGGAGAGCATGTCCAAGGCCTTCTTGGCCCCGACGCCCTTGGCGTCCATGAGCCGCTTGAAGAGCTCCCGTTCCTCGGGCTCGAGGAAGCCGTAGAGGGTGGCCGAATCCTCTCGGACCACGTGGCAGGTCAGGATTTCCAGATCCGCTCCCGGGGCGGGAATCCGTTGGGACACGCTCGTGGGCACCTGCACCTCGTAGACCACCCCGCCCCGGGTCTCGATCTCGACCCGATCGTGCTCCCGGGTCAGGAGAGTGCCCTTCAGACGGCTGATCATCAAACTCGACGGCTGCTCAAGAGAAATCTCCCACGAAGCAGTGACAGAGGGCGGCGGCGACGCCGTCGGAGGCGTCGTACGGACCGGGCTGGCTCCGGAGGCGAAGATGCTTCATCACCATGAATCCCACCTGGTCCTTCGTGGCCCGCCCGGTACCGGCCACCGCCTTCTTGATCTCCCGGGCCGTGTACTCGGCGATCTCGGCGTCCGCCAGGGAAGCGGCCAGGAGGATGGCCCCCCGGGCGTGCCCGAGGGTCAAGGCGCTACGCGCGTTCTTCCCCTGGAAGACGTCCTCCACCGAGACGACCCGTGGCTCGAAGCGATCCGTCAGCGCCCCGATCTCTTCGTAGATCTCCCGGATGCGGTCCGCGAGGGAATTCCGGGGCGAGGTTCGGATCACTCCACACTCCACGAGGGTGACGGCTCCGTCCCGGGCCCGGGACACGACCCCATAGCCGGTGACCGCGGTCCCCGGATCGATCCCGAGAACGATCGTCGAATCCTCTGCCTCCCGCACCGGGGCCGCTCAGCAGCTCGCCGAGGGATTCGAACGGTGTCGCGTGCCCACTCAGGCCCTCTCGGCGACGATGTCGTGCTCCACGTCCGCATTGGCGTAGACGTCCTGCACGTCGTCCAGATCGTTCAGATCGTCCAGCAGGCGAACGAGGGTGCGGCCGTATGACTCGTCGACGGGAACCGTGGTGTTGGGAAGCCAAGCGAGCTCGGCGTCGGAGCTCTCGACCCCGGCCTTCTTCATCGCCTGCTGGACCTCGTGGAAGTCCTTCACCCCGGTGGTGACCACGATCTCGTCCTCGTCCATGGGGGTCACGTCCTCCGCCCCGGACTCCAACGCCGCCTCGAACACCACGTCCTCCGTGTAGCGGCTACGGTCCACGTAGATCTGGCCCTTCCGCTCGAATTGCCACGCCACCGAGCCGTCGGTCCCGAGGTTTCCGCCGTGCTTGGAGAGGGCGTGGCGCACGTCCTGGACCGTCCGGTTCGGGTTGTCGGTGGCCGTGAGGATGACCATGGCGACCCCGCCCGGTCCGTAGGCTTCGTAGACCACGTCCTTGTAGTCCACGCCCTCGAGCTCGCCGGTGCCCCGCTTGATCGCCTTGTCGATGTTGTCCTGAGGCATCTCGGCTTCTTTCGCCTTGTCGATGGCGAGCCGCAGGCGGGGATTGTACTCCGGGTCCCCGCCGCCCTCTCGGGCGGCCATGGTGATCTCCCGGACCAGCTTGCCGAAGACCTTGCCCTTCTTCTGATCTTCTTTCGCCTTCTGGCGCTTGATCTTCGACCACTTGTTGTGACCAGCCACTGGGTCCTCCGACCGGAAGGGCCGCGCGCCGGGTCGGGGCGCGGCGGTGTCATTCAGATGCCGAGGATCGATCGGTGGTGAAGTCGGAGGGGCCGTCAGAGCCGGCCCCTCCGCCGACGTCCTCGACATCGAGCCATTTTGGGGTTTCTTCGGAGGAGAAATGTAAGGGGGAGGTACGGGCCCATCAATGTGGGGACGAGAGGATTCGGCTGTGTCCAGGAAGAGATTGTGGTTCGGGCAATCAACGCCCTTCGAGACCCAGGAGCGTGTGCGAGCAATGGGGCGAGCCGCGTTGCGAGCGCCACGGGGCCAGATCCGAGGCGACGTAGCTCATGGCCATGAGCTACGTCGAGCGGCGCCAACGCGGGAGAGGGTCCCGTGCCGCCGCAAGACCCCGGCGCGGGACCCGCTGTACTTCTTCGACAGACCTCTGATATGGAAAGGGCCTTCGTCAAGTCCCTCGATGTAGGGTCGACC
>JBKHJU010000415.1:0-2741 GCA_046537985.1 Longimicrobiales bacterium | reverse complement strand
GGGTCAGGAAGGTCGACAGGGTCAGCAGGGTGACCAGGGACAGCAGGGTCAAGAGGGTCAGCAGGGAGCGCAGGGACAACAGGGCCAGTCCGGCCAGCAGGGCGGACAGCCCGGCGGCGCCCGGGCGGGGGGCGCCCAGGACGGCTTCGGCCCGGACGGGGGCGACCGTTTCGGAGGTGCCTGGGGCGGACCGCGGAGCTTCGACCCCGACGAGCGACGTCAGCTCGGCCGGGAATTCGGCGAGCGGGCCGGCGACGCAGCCGATCTACGGGACCGGCTCCGCGACGCAGGGCGGGACACACAGGATCTGGAGCGGGTCATCGATGCCCTCCGTTCCCTGGAGGAGGCCGGAATCTACGACGATCCCGAGGAAGTCCTCAGGCTCCAGGAACAGGCCCTGGAGCATCTCCAGACGCTGGAGTTCGAGTTGCGCCGTGAGCTCGGGGCCGAGGACGGTCCCCCGGTGGGGCTGCCCGGGTCGGACGACGTTCCCGCCGAGTTCCGCGAGCTGGTCGAGGAGTACTACCGGAACCTCTCCCGGGAGCAGTCTTCCGGAGGCTGACGAGAGATCCGGAAGCGGGGTCCGTCAAACGTCCCGAGACGTGCTGACCGATCCGGCGCCCATCTCCACGGACCGGGCCAGCGCCCGCTTCGCGGCGTCGAGGAGCTCGTCGGACACCTTCATCCGCTCCTCGTACGCCGCCACGCCGACGGCGACCCTCAACCCGTATTTCTCCTCGAGGAGGGACGTCTCGAGCTGGATGCGATCCACGAAGACGAGGGCGCCCTGGAGGTTGCAGTCCCGGAGCAGAGAGAGGAATCGGGCGCCGTGAAGGCGCACCGTCACGTCCATCTCCCGGGTCGAATCCCCCAGGAGCTTGCCGAACACCCGAAGAACCTCGGCCGCTGCGTCGCTCCCCTCGTGCCGACGGTAGTCCTCGAACCCTTCGATCTCGAAGAGGACGAGGGTCAACGGAATTCCGCGGTCGCCGGCGGCGAATGCGAAATCGAAAAGGATCTGGAAGTGCCACTCGTTGGAGAGACCGGTGAGCTCGTCGACGAGACGGGGATCGGTCGGTCGGGGCACGCTTCCTCCGGACATTCGGGGACGGATGCGACACTCCATTCTACGTTCCTCCACGACCATCGCGACAGGCATGACGGTCCATGAGTGACGACACGGTCATCGTGGCCCGCTTCCACTACCGCCACCAGGCGGAGCTCGCGCACGGTTACCTCCAGGACGCGGGGATCCCGTCGGGGCTCTTCATCGACGACGCCGGAGGGATGGAGGTGGGTCTGGCCTTCGCCAACCCGGCCCGGCTCGTGGTCCACCGGGACCGGGAGGAGGAAGCCCGGGAGATCCTCGAAAGCGCCGGGGTGCTCGAACCCCCTTCCGGCGCTCCCTGACGCCGAAGCTCCAACGGCTCTTTCGAGGGCTCCGGAAGGGGGGGAGTCGAGGCGTATTCCAGCCCGATGCGGGGGCCGAGAATCTGCGCTCGGCTTCGCAATCCACTACATTGAACGCCTCGTTGATCAAGCTCGGGAGCGCGTCCAGGTCCTGCTCGTGATCGCTCGCGAGCTCTGGACACCACTGGACTCGCACCCACCGGAAGGCATCCCCATCCGACATGACGAAGTCCAAGTCGAAGTCTGGATCGAGTCGGGCCCGTAAGATCTGGAAGGTCCTGAAGGGGGAGGTGTTCGACGTCCCCAGCGGGGAAGACACGTTCAACTTCTACCGGGACGTGGACCCGGACGTCGACCTTCCGGAGGGGGCGGTGATTCGCCGGGAGAACCTGAGGCGATACATCGAGCAGGTCAGCGAGCCTCCCACCACCCTCGTCGTGGGTCAGAGCCCGGGATGGCGGGCAGGACGCTTCACCGGAGTTCCCTTCACCTCTCAGGCACAGCTCCTTCGACCGGACTTTCCGGTCCAGGGAAGCCGCTCCAGCCGGGGTCCGAATCCGCTCAGCGAGAAGACCGCCACCCTCATCTGGGAGAGCTTCCTTCCTTATCATCCGGAGCTCTTCTTCTGGCACGCCTTCCCCCTCCATGCCCACCGCCTCGGTGCCCGCACCACGGACCGAACGCCCACCCGAAGGGAGATGCAGGCCTTCGCCCGGGTCCTGAAGAAGATCCGTGAGATCCTGGAGCCGGAGCGGGTCGTGGCGGTGGGGAGGAGCGGCCAGACCGCTCTCGACGCCCTCGAAATCGAGTACGCCTACCTCAAGCATCCGGCCTACGGGGGGGAGAGGGCCTTCCGGCGGGGAGTCCGGGACGCCCTGGAGGACGACGAAGACTGAGTCGAGGAGGACCGACCCGACGCTCTCCTTCGGACGTCGCCGGGTCGGCCGGCCCCGGCACGCTCCTTTCTCGGCGACCCCGGGCGGATCCGGCGACGATCAGCTCGTCGGGCGGGACGAGAGGAATTCCTCGATGGCTTCCGCCACCTCGTCCGGCTTTTCCCAGTTGAGCATGTGGCCGCATCCCTGGATGCTCACGAGACGGGAGTCGGGGATCAGCTCGTGGAGCCTCTCGCCGTTGCCGAAGGGAATGAGGGGATCCTCCTCTCCGTGGATGACGAGGGTGGGTGCCCGGATCCGCCCCACGAGATGAACCCGCTCGCTCTCCTTCACCGCCTGGAGCTGTCGCCGCCAGGCGTAGAGGGGCGCCAGGTGCGACGTCCGCACCGAGAGCATCCGCTCGAACTCCTCGGGCCGGCGGAGTGGGAAGTCCAC
>JBKHJU010000414.1:0-2742 GCA_046537985.1 Longimicrobiales bacterium | reverse complement strand
AAGCTCGTGGCCGTACGGACCTCGGCGGGCTGAACGTCCCGGACCGCGGCCAGGGCCATCCGCAGGGTCTCCCCCGAGCTCGTGATCTCGTCGACGATCAGGACCTTCTTCCCGGCGCATTCGGAGGGAGCGGCCGACAGGACGGCAGGACGATCCCGAACCACCTCGCCGCCCACCCGTCGGGAGATCTTCATGGAAAAGAAGTCGAGGCGAAGGATGGAGGCCACCACCGCTCCCGGAATCACGCCGGCCCGGGCGATCCCCACCACGGTCTCCGGCTCGTAGTCCTCCGCCACCCGGAAGGCCAGGGCCCGGCACAGCTCACCGAACATCTCCCACGACAGGTCGAGGAATTCCTCCGGTCCCCGGGGAAGGGAGGGCTCGTACGGGTTCAGATAGGAAGGGGGCTGGGGCTCGTGCATGTCCTGCCTCCGGAATCGCCTTCGAGTGGGGGCACGAAAGCTAGGGGAGCCGCGAGAGTGAAGCAACGAAGGGTCATTCGGGAACAGATGCCCGTCATCCATGCGTTTCCTTCGTGGAAGCGGCGAGCAGGGGCCTCGCCCGTTCGCCGGATGCACTGCAAAGACCTCGCGCCGGAGGTGTCCCCCCATGGACCAACGCTACCGGATTCGCCGGATCTTCGTGCTGGCCGCGATCCCCCTCCTCGGAATCGCCGCGTGCGACGAGACCTTCGGCCCACAGAGAGAGTTCTCGCCGAGGCTGGACCGGAGCACGTGCGACCTGTCCCAGGAATTCCTCCTTTCCATCACGAACCAGGACGCCATCCCGTCCGTCGACGATCCGGTCTGGGTCGACCCGGACAGCCCCTTCGCAGAATATCTCGCGCCCGACGACCGGGTCATCGGGCTCCTGGTGAACGAGAAGGCCTACGCCATTCCCCACAACGTGCTCTGGTTCCACGAGATCGTGAACTTCGACTCGGATCTCGGGCCCCTGGCCATCACCTACTGCCCGTTGACCGGGTCGTCCATCGCCTTCAGCCGGGACAACGTCGGTGGGGTGGAGTTCGGGGTCTCGGGCTTGCTGTTCAAGAACAACCTGGTCATGTACGACCGCGTGGAAGGGCAGTCCGTATGGGTCCAGATGCAGGAGGATGCCGCCTGCGGACCGTCCGAGGGGACCGAGCTGGACCGTTGGCCCGTCGTGGAGATGCGGTGGGACGCATGGCTCTCCCTCCATCCGGAAACCCGGGTCCTGGGCCAGAATCAGAAGAACGCGATCACCCGCAGCTACGGAGCCGAGAACTATCCCTACGGAAGCTACGAGGACTTCAGCAGCGACGAGTTCCTCCATCCCGCCGGAATGCCCGAGTTGGACCGTCGCCGCCCGGTCAAGGAACGGGTGCTGGGCGTCCCCCCTGCCGGAGAGGACCTTCCAGTGGCCTTCCCCTTCGGCGCCCTGACGAACATGGAAGGCTCGCGCCAGGTCGTTCCCTTCGACCGGGACGGACAGGAGGCTCTCGTGCTCTGGGACGACGAAGCTCGCGGTGGAATGGCCTTCTTTCCCCGCACCGTCTCGGGAGCGACGGTGGACCTCGCTCCGACAGCCGACGGATTCGTCGACGAAACGACCGGGTCCGTCTTCTCGGTGGACGGCCAGGGCCGCGCCGGGCCCCTCCGGGACACCGAGCTCCTCCCGGTGCGGGACGCGTACGTCGCGTTCTGGGGCGCCTGGGCCGCGTTCCAACCGGACACGGAGCTCTGGCTTCCGGCCGAATCGTGAGACCCGGGAGACCTGTCGGTGACGGAGCCGTTGAGATCGGAGACACCCTCCTCGTACTCCTGGGCGCGCTGGGTGCAGCCGCGCTCGGACCCTCGGCCGCCGAAGGCCAGTGGCTGGAGGCCCCGGGAGAAGGGTGGGCCGACCTGGCCGTGTACCATCAGGACACCCGGGAAGCCTACGACTCCCGCGGTACCGTTCGCCCCTTCAGCGGTGACGGCCACGCCATCAGCACCTCCACGTTCCTCACCCTGGCAGGTGGCCTGGCACCGGGGATCGACGCATGGATCCAGGTGCCGTACCACCGACTCGAATACGACGACCTCGTGGACGACCGCCTCCGAACCGGAATCGGAGACACCCGCTTCTTCCTCCGGACCGCGCCCCTGGAGCATCTGGACATCGACTTTCCCTTCGCCCTCCGAGCCGGTGCCAAGGTTCCGGTCGGGGACTTCCGCGTGGACGCCGAGGTCATTCCCCTGGGTGACGGCCAGCGGGACTGGGAGGTCGTGGCCGAGGTCGGGCACTCCTTTCATCCCTTCCCCGGCTACGTGAGCGCATGGGTCGGATATCGGTGGCGGGAGCTCGACGAAGACACCGGTCGGGACTTCGGTGACGAGATCTTCTTCCTGTTCCAGGGTGGCGTCTCGTCGGACCGCTGGTCATTCGAGCTCGTCGTCGAGGGACTGGAGACCGTCACCGATCCCAGGGTGGTCGGCCTGACCATCGAATCCCTGGAGCGCCGGCTCGTCACCCTGACACCATCCGTCGGCATCTCCATCGGTCCCGGCACGGCGAGCCTGGGAGCACGATTCACCCTGGACGGGAAGAATCTGCCAGCCGGCCACGCCCTGACGGCCGGCTACTTCACCCGCTGGGGATTCTGAGAGAAGACCCGTCGAGGATCGAATCTCCCGGCCCTTCGTCGGTTTCGAGCGCCCGTCGTTCCCGTTCGAGGATCCGTCTATATTCAAGGGGCTCCATCGATCCGAGGGTCCATCC
>JBKHJU010000413.1:0-2743 GCA_046537985.1 Longimicrobiales bacterium | reverse complement strand
GCGTTGAGGAAGGCGCCCCGGTGGTGATACACGACGCCCTTGGGATTACCGGTGGTTCCCGAGGTGTAGTTCAGGGAGATGGCATTCCACTCGTCCTCGGGCATGAGCCAGTCGAAGTCGGGATCTCCTTCCTCCAGCAGGTTTTCGTACTCCGTCTTCCCGAGGAACTCTCCTTCGATGTCCACGTCGTCGATGTCCACGACCTCGGGGCGGCTCTCACAGCGGTCGAGAGCGTCCTTCACCGCCGGTGACAGCTCCCGGTCCGTGAGCAGCAGCTTCGTCTCGGCGTGATTCAGGATGATCGCGATTCCCCGGCCATCGAGCCGGGTGTTGATGGCGTTCAGGACGGCCCCGGACATGGGAACCCCGAAGTGGGCCTCGTACAGGGCCGGGGTGTTCGTGGCCATGATGGAGACCGTATCCCCACGGCCGATCCCCCGTCGGGCCAGGGCCGAGGCCAGGCGCCGGCAACGAGCGTAGGTCTCTCCCCAGGTGAAGCTCCGGCCGCCGTGGATGACGGAGGTGTAGTCCGGGTAGACCCGTGCGCTCCGCTGGAGGAAGGTGAGGGGCGAGAGGGGCCGGTGGTTCGCGGTCCGCGGGTCGAGGTCCGAGGCGTAGGGACCGAAGTCTCCGGGCCCGCTCAACGAGTCGATTCGGCGCCGTACCGGTAGGCGGCCCGGGCCGTGGCCGTCCCCGCCGGCGTCGTGACCGTAAGGTCCACCCGGCCCTCGGAGCCCGCCGGGACCGTCGCCAGGAGGAGGTTCGAGTCCACGACCTCCACGTCCGTGGCCGGGGCGCCGCCGAAGGAGACCCGGGTCCGATCAGGGACGAAGTCGGCCCCGAGGATGCCCACACGCTGACCGCCCTCCGTGGGCCCGGCTTCGGGCTCGAGGACCATGTGCTCGACCCCCAAGGGGCGGTGGCCGTTGGGAGGCACCACCGTCTCGATCCTCGAGCCGTCCATATCGGCCCGGTGGATGACGCCGGTCGTCATGTCGGACCAGTACATCTTTCCCCCGCCCAGATCGAGGGACATCCCGATGGCGTCTCGCATCTCCACCTTCGAGTCGTCCACCAGGACCTCCAGCTCCGAGCCGTCCAGGTTCGCCCGGCGAACCACGTCGGAGCCCCGGTCCGTCCAGTAGATCTTCTCCGCTTCCGGATCGATGTCGATGTCGATGGGTCGGTCGAAGTCCCGCTCGCCCTGGAAGATGATGTCGACGTCGGATCGGGCGTCGGGCGTCTCACCCTCGGGGATCTCCAGGCCGGCCCGGAAGACGATCCCCATGTAGCGATCGCTGGAGTAGAAGGTGCCGTTCTCGAAGTCCAGGGCCATACCCACCACGTTCTCGACGGGCACGACCTCGCCGTCGTCGTTCACGAAGCCCGAGAGCACGGTCTCGAGGCCGGTCCCGTCCAGGTTCGCCCGCTGGATCCGGGGGGCGTCCCGGTCGGCCCAGTACATCCGGCCGCCCTCGAGGTCGAGCTCGATCTCCTTCCCCGTCACGATGTCGCCCTTGGGGATGAGGTATTCCGGATCCCCCTCGATGGGGGTGCCGTCGAGCCGGGCCCGCTGGACGCTCCCGCTGGGTCCACGGGACATGTTCGTCCAGTAGATGCGGTCGTTCACCGGATCGAGGCTGAGGCCGTCGGGGCCGTCGAGCCCGGAGCGGAGAACCTCCATCTCCGAGCCGTCGACGTTGGCCCGGAGCAGGGTCCCCTCGAGGCTGACCCAGTAGAGGAGGCCCAGCCGTGGCGACGCCTCGCGCACCTCTCCCTCCTGCGCCGGAAGGGGATGGGCGGTCGAGACCAGCCCGAGAACGACGACGGCCAGCGTGCAGGAGAGAGCGATGGACCCGGCCGTCACCCTGCGTATCCTCGACGTGAGGTTGCGGAACATCATTCCTCGTTCCTCCTGTGTGGGACAGGCTCCCTTCAGCGACAGGCTCCCCAAAAAGAGGACAGGCTCCCTTCGAGATCAAAGGGTAGGCTGTAGGCTATCCGGCGGGGGCGGCCCGTGCAACTCTCCCGAATGTGACGTCCCGAAGGCTTCCCGCCGTCGCCGCGGCGGCCCACGCAACGATCGCAGCAAACCCCAGCGTCAGCAAAAAGAACTGGCTGCCCGAAAGGTTCACGACCGGCCCGATCGTTTCCGCCAGCGCACCCACGGGTCCTCGAAGGGCCTGCCAGCCCAGGAGGATACCCCATCCTCCGGCCCCGGCCAGGCCCGCCAGCGGGGCCCGGCGCAGGGACCTCGTCTGAACCAGGCCCCACGCTCCGCCCAGGAGCGGCACGGCCCACCATCCCCCGACCCAGGTGCCCAGGGCGAAGGCCAACGACAGGAGGAGCCACGATCCCAGGCTTCGGGCGATCATCGGTCGGGCTCCAGCTCCAGGGTGGCGGCCACCCGAGCCGCATCCAGCTCGGACTCGGATCGGGGGAAGAGGGCGGGCTCCAGCTCGCCCCGGGACCACGCCTCGATCCTGTCCGCATACCAGGGGCTGACCGGATTCCCGGACTGGCCGCCGGGGTAGATGGTCCACCCCTGGACCTCGGGACCCACCTCCACCACCATCCGCCAGCTGGCTCCACTGGTGCCCCGACGGAAATAGAGAGGGTTCAGGGTCCCGTCTCCCCCCCGAATGGGAACCCGGAGCTCGGAGAGGGACGGGAGGCTCAGCATGTGCCAGATGTCCATGGCCCAGGCGTCAGCCTCCGGCTCGCCGTGGATCATCCATTCGGC
>JBKHJU010000412.1:0-2746 GCA_046537985.1 Longimicrobiales bacterium | reverse complement strand
CCCCACAGGCGTTTCACGCCTGTGGGGTGATCAAGTTGTTCTTGGCCCCGCTCACCTGGTAGCGGATCGCCTTCGGCTTCCATCGCGACGGGTTCACCTCCACGGCTTCCTGGGCCCGCTTCGTCTGCCGCAGACTCTGGTCCCGGTCGTAGATGGTAAAGGTGTTGCTCCACCCCAGGAGGGGGGCGTGGCGCCGGAGGATCCGCGCGCCGAGAGCGTGGAAGGTGCCGATCCACATGCCTGCCGGCTCGGAGCCCAGGAGCTGGTGGATCCTCTCCCGCATCTCGCCGGCGGCCTTGTTGGTGAAGGTCACCGCCAGGATCCGGTCCGGCGCTACCCCGTAGTGGTGGACCAGGTGGCAGATGCGGGCGGTGAGGACCCGGGTCTTTCCCGATCCGGCGCCGGCAAGGACCAGCAGGGGCCCCTCGAAGTGGTGCACCGCCTCCTTCTGCTCCGGATTCAGCCCGACCAGGTGGGCGGCGGAAACGTCCCTGGAAACGGCGTCGACTCCGACGTCGGAGAGCGAGACTTCTCCTTCGCTCACGGCGTCTCCCTCCACTTCGGCGAGTCCTGCGTCGTGGTGCGATCCAGCGACTTCGGCAACTCCGTCTCCCGGGATTGGTGGTGGGTGGTCGACCGGTCGGACCATGGCAATGTAGGGAAGATCCGGCCTCGCGTGAGGGGGGCGGGTCCTCCTATTCCGCTCCGCCGGCGAGCCCCGGATGATGGGCCCGGATCCGCGTACTCCCAGGAGCGGATCCGAGTGATGGGGTGCGGCCGCGCGTCGGCGGCTCGCGAGTGCGACACCGGGACGCGGAGGAGGTCATGAGGCGATGCCACAGCATCGTCGATGGAGCTTCGAGCCCTCGCTCACCTCGCGGTGCACTCGGTCGCCGGTCTCGCAGAGCTCGGCCCGCGACGCCGCCCTGGATCCGGCCCCGTGGCGCTCGCAACGCGGCTCGCCCCATGGCTCGGACACGCTCCTAGGCCGCCGGAAGCCTCATCTCGAAGGTGGCGCCGCCCCGCTTCCGGTCCAGGAGCTGAATCTGCCCTTCGTGGACTCCCTCCACGATCCGCCGGGACAGGGCCAGGCCCACCCCCCAGCCTCCGGGCTTGGTGGTGGTTCCCGCCTCGAAGAGGGTGTCGCGGATCTCCACCCCGACCCCGGGCCCGGTATCCTTGATCCGCAACGCCACCCACCCGGGCTCCACCTGTCGGGCGTAGACGGTGATGCGGCCGCCCCGCCCCGCCAGGGCATCCAGGGAGTTCTTGACCATGTTCTCCAGGGCCCAGGCCAGGAGTACCCGATTCCCCTTCACCGGGGGGATGTCGTCGGGAATCCGCACGGCCAGCTGCACGTCCGACCCGAAGCGGGGAAGACGGGCCTGAAGGTAGTCCTCCATCTCCCGGGCAAGTCCCGCAAGACTCACCTTCTCCAGCTCCGGCTCCCGCCCGATGAGCTCGAAGCGACGGCTGATCCGCTCGAGCCGCACCAGGTCCTCCTCGATGCCCCGGACAATCTCGCCCTCCCGGAGATCCGACGGCCGCTCTTCGGGCTTCATGCGCAGGAGCTCGAGCCAGCCCTGGAGGGAGGAGAGCGGGGTTCCGAGCTGGTGAGCCAGCTCCCGGGCCATGGCCGTCCACGCCCGCTCCGACTCGGCCCGCCGCTGGAATCGGATCACCGTGTAACCGACGAGGACCGTGAGAAGGAGCCCTCCGGCCTGGAGCCAGGGAATCCACCGGAGCCTCCGGACCTCGGGGGGATCCCCGAAGTGGAGCTGGGTGAACTCCTCCTCTCCCACCGGAGGGTTCCGGGAGTCCAGGACCTCCACGTATCCCCGGAGCCGCTCCTGCCCCTCGGGCGTGGACGGGTCGGCCTCGAACGGAAGGTTTCGAACGGCGATCACGGTGTCGCCGGGCCCCGTCTGCACCAGGGGAACCCCCGTGGCGATGATCATGCGCTGGAGCTCGAACAGGGCCTGGTCCGTCCGTCCCGGCGAGGGATCGGCCAGGGCTCCCTGGACTTCCGAGTAGATCTCGGTCAGGATGGCGGCGTCGGCCCGGAGCGCCCGGACGATGCGCTCCGTGTACACCAGGTACCAGACCAGGAGGGCGACGAAGAGAACTGCCAGGGCCCAGGGCCACCGTTGCCGGAAGAGGGGCCCCACCGCGCTACTCCGCCGGACGGTCCGACGCTGTAGCGGATCGGGGCCCGGGGGCCCGATCCCGCAGGCGGGGACTCACGATGGGATCCCGTCCCGCGGCTCGATCCGCTCCACTCCGAAGTGCTCGGCCAGAGCGTCGGGGACGCGGACCGCTCCCGTCTCGTCCTGGCCCGACTCCAGGAGGGCAACCATCAGCCGGGGAAGAGCCAGCGCCGACCCGTTCAGAGTATGGAGGAAACGCGGGCTCTCGTCGGGAGCCGGACGGTACCGGAGGTCCACCCGACGGGCCTGAAAGTCCCCGAAGGTGCTGCAGCTCGAAACCTCGAGCCACTTCTCGACCCCGGGAGCCCAGATCTCCAGGTCGTAGGTCATGGCGTTGGAGAAGCCCAGGTCGCCCGTGGCCAGGCGAACCACCCGGTAGTGGAGGCCGAGGCGCCGGAGAACCTCCTCGGCTTCACGGGTGAGCTCCTCCAGCGCCTCCCGACTCCGCTCCGGCGTCTCGTAGCGCACGAGCTCCACCTTGTCGAACTGATGCACACGGAGGAGCCCCCGCGTGTCCTTCCCCGCCGCCCCCGCCTCCC
>JBKHJU010000411.1:0-2747 GCA_046537985.1 Longimicrobiales bacterium | reverse complement strand
GCTCGGTCGGAGGAGACCCGGGACGAGAGGAAGCCGTCGACCGCGCTCAGGAGGTGGTTGGCGACGACTGCACCCAGGATCACGGTGGCTCTGCGAAAGCTGTCGTCACTCCTCTCGATGAGGTCACGGTACCGTTCGAGCTGTGATGAGTTCCCGGACCAGTTCCAGGCCTGCTCCGGTCGATAGGCCCGCTCCCGATAATAAAGGAGCGCCATCTGCAAGGCCTCGGGATCGGATGCGGCCCCCTCTCCCGAGAGGTAGAGGTCGGACGCCAGGCTCCAGATATTGCCGTTGTAGGTGCTCGGGTCGGTCTCGGGCTGAACCCCGTCCGTCTCGGGATCCGCGTCCCACGCTCCGGAGGCCGTCCACTGCCCCAGGGTCTCGTAGAAGTCGAAGCCCCCGTCGAAGTCTTCTCCCACCGCGTCGACACGGGCGTAGCTCCACGCGACGTCCCGATACGCGTCCCGGAAGTCGGCTCCCCGGTGTCGTGCGTGAAGGAAGCCCAGCCACCCCACCAGCTCCATCCCCATGTAGAGCCAGGTCCGATGCTGACCGTGCATCCACTGGGCGCTCCCCGGGGCGGCGAGAGAGGCCAGGAAGCTCGCTCCGGGTCCAGGGCCCCGGCTCGGACCCTGAGTAATGCTCACGGTGGGATCCGGCACGGAGAGCCGGGAAGGGTCCAGCGAGGCAGCGGGTACACGAAGGGGGATCGGGCGACCGTCCGGGAGCCCGAACTCGGCACCGGGGTCCTGGGCCCCAGCCATTTCCGGCATCAGGATTGCCCACAGCAGGGCCACCGTCACCAGAATCGAAGGGACCGGAAAGGTCGACGGGCTCCTTCCTTCCCCGAATCGCCCGGCCCTACGCGTCGGAAGAGCGGGTGGGGTCCACGCCCGGGTGGCAGCCTCCACTCTAATCGAAGAGGATTCCCAGCGTGACGTGGATCGGCTGGGTCTCACCGGTGAGGGCGGAGCGGGAGAGGGACTTGGCCAGGCTCACGTCGAAACCGTCGTACCGGAAGCCTACCCCCATCGCCGCTCCCTGATTCTGACGAGTTTCTCCGGCTTCGTAGCCCGCCCGGGCGTAGAATGCATCGTCCCGTCCGGCGGTGAACTCTCCTCCGACGAAGACGGAGGGCGAGCCGGGGCTCCTCCACCGGTCCTCCATCTCGGCGGTGATCCAGAGGCCGAGGTCGGGTCGAGCCAGAAGGTAGCCCGCCACGTCGTAGGCCCACGAGATCCGGAGCCGGGTCGGAAGCGGATCCGCCTGCTCGGCGTTCACCACCTGGAGCCGGGGCCCGGCGTGAGCCAGCATGATCCCCATACGCAGGGGGATGGCCGAGACGGGCTGGGCCTGGATGCCGGCGTCGACGGCGAACGTGGTGGCCGTAACCCCGTCGTCGAGGCACGCACCCCGACATGCGATCCTCCGACGCACCAGCTTGAGGTTCACGCCGGCGGCGATTCGATCGATGATCCGCGTCGCGAAGGAGACGGTGGACAGGTGGTCCCGGAAGCTCACCTGTCCGATCACGTTTCCCTGGTTGTCGGTCCGGTCCTGGTCTCCCACGTCCAGAAGCTGGTAGGAGAGGCCGAACGTGCCCAGGTCCCGTCTCTGGAGCAGCAGAGAGAAGGCCACCGCCTCTCCCGCCAGGTGCTCTCCCCGGGACACCACGAATCGGCTTCCCTCCACCTCGGCGAGGCCGGCAGGGTTCCAGAACGCCGCCTCCTGGCTCGGCAGGGCCGTCATGGCTCGACCCAGACCCACCGCCTGGGCCCCCGTGGGAAGGAGGAGGAAGAGAGCTCCTTCCTGGGGGGCGGAAACCGTCGTGGCGGAGGAGGAGAGAGCGTCGGGGGCCGGAGGAGGGTTCTGGGCCGCGGCCGGGGCCACCATGTCCGTGAGGGTCGTGAGGCCGGTCAGGGCAGCGAGGCCCGCCAGGGAGGTCAGGACTGCGCGGAGCGTCCGGTCGAGAGCCTTCATGCTCCAACTCCGTCGTGCTCTCCGGGAACCTGAAAACCGAGTCGCTGCAGCTGATCCCGCTTCCGCCTCCAGCCCGGAAGCACCTTCACCCACAGGTCCAGGTAGACCGGCTGGCCGATGAATCCCTCGATCTTGGATCGCGCGGCCCGGCCCAGGTCCCGGATGGCCCTCCCTCCCTTCCCGACCAGGATCCCCTTCTGGGACCTGCGTTCCACGTAGATCGTGGCGCCGATGTAGACCGGGTCCTGGGACGCCCGATACTCCTCGATGCGGGTGAAGACCGAGTAGGGGATCTCTTCCCGGAACTGCTCGAAAACCGTCTCGCGTATGAGCTCCGCCACGAAGAAGCGCACCGGCTCCGACGCCATGTCCTCCGGAGGATAGAGAAAGGGGCTCTCGGGGAGATTCTCCCGAAGATCTTCTTCCAGATCCGAAAGGCCGGTCTGCCGGAGGGCGGAGATTCGGTGGATCGCGGCCGGTCCGAGCGTGCCCTCGGCCCAGGCTTCCCACGCCGCGACTGTGCCCGGCGGCGCGATATCCATCTTGTTGACCGCCACGACCACGGGGGTCGAGGCATCACCCAGCACCGAGAGGATCCGATCGGTTCGCTCCCGATCGGGAGCCAGCGATGCATCAAGGACCAGGAGGATCACGTCGGCTTCGCGTACCGCGTCCTCTGCAGCCAGGAGCATCGACCGCTGCAGCATGTCCCGGGGTGCCAGGAGGCCCGGCGTGTCCAGGAAGATCATCTGGGCGATGATCGCGTT
>JBKHJU010000410.1:0-2750 GCA_046537985.1 Longimicrobiales bacterium | reverse complement strand
GTACATGCCCGCGCGACGATAGCTCTCGTCCAGGAGCTCGATCGGGTGCACGACGGGCACGTCCACTCGGGCCATCCGAAGACCCGCGCCGATCTGCATGATGCAACCCGGATTTCCGGTGATCACGACCTCCGCCCCGCTCCGTACCACGGCGTCCACCTTGTCTCCGCCGATCCGACCGCCGAGCTCCGGGTGGGTCACGCCGTAGATGCCGGCACCTCCGCAACACTCGTCCGCATTCTCCACGGGAACCACCTCGAGCCCCGGGATCGCCTCGAGGAGACTCCGGGGAGCGTCCGCGACCCGCTGCGCATGCACCAGGTGACACGGAGGATCGTATGCCACCCGAACCGGCAGGGTCCCCCCGGACCGTGGACCGACGTCTGCCAGGACCTCCGACACGTCCCGGACCTCCTCGGAAAGCTCCCGGGCCCGCCGGGCCCAGTCCGAGTCGTCCTCGAGGAGCTCGACGTAGTCCTTCATGGTCGAGCCGCAGCCGGCGGCGTTCACCACGACCATCTCCACCTCCGCCGCCTCGAAGGCGGCGACGTTCCTCCGCGCCAGCTCCCGGGCCCGCTCCAGGATGCCCCCGTGGGCGTGGAGGGCCCCGCAGCAGCGCTGGTCGGGTACCGAAACGACCTCGAAGCCGTTGGCCTCGAGGACCCGGACCGTCGCCCGGTTCACCCGGGAGAAGAGGCCCTCCTGCACGCATCCCGTCAGGATGGCCACCCGACGCCTCCGGATCCCGGTCGACGCTGCGGCGACGCCTTCGGAATCACCGGCCCGGCCGGCCCCCACATCCCCGTTCCAGGGCTTCGCCGGAGCCGAGGCCGCGAGCATGGCCAACGCCAGCCGCATCCGTCCCGACCACCCCCCGGGCGGGAGGAACCGGGCCCCCAGGGCCGGGATCCGGCTCCACCGGAGCACTCGGGACAGCGCCATGAACCCGGCTTCCATGATAGGATATCCCATGATGGACAGGAGGATCCGGGCCGCCAAAGCGGGAGGGCGGGAAGAGACGGCGACCTCCCGGGCACGCTCCAGCAGGTGTCCGTACTCCACCCCGGAGGGGCAGACCGGTTCACACGCCCGGCACCCGAGACACCGGTCGATGTGGGTCTGGAAGGAGGACGACCCCGGGTCCAGCCGACCTTCGACGACGGCCCTCATCAGGTAGAGTCGCCCACGGGGGGAGTCGGCCTCGTCTCCGAGCCGGGTGTAGGTGGGACAGACCGGGAGACAGAAGCCACAGTGAACGCAGTGGGAGAGCTTGTCCACCTCTCCAGCCAGGGCGCCGGCCAGCGCGCCGACACCCCCGTCCCGCCCGCTCGTGGTATCGGTCTTCCCCCCCGCGCCCGCCCCGCGTTCCGATCCCGTCCCGCCCGACCTCCGACTCACGAGGCGCTCTCTCGCATGTCCGCCACATCCGCCGGCTCGGCGGAGAGGCTCCTCTCGTCTCCCTCCATCTCGTCTGCCTCCAATTCGCGCACCTTCGACGTCCTCCCGTCGAGACGTCCCGGCGCCAGGATGCCCGCCGGGTCCAGCTCCTTCCGAATGCCCTCCATGAGGGCACCCGCCGGGCCCATGGGGCCCCGGGCCGAGATCCGGTCCTGGAGAGATCGCGAGGACCGGAGGACCGTCAGACTCCCGCCCAGCCGCGACATGCCGGCCCGGGACGACTCCAGGAGAGGGCCCCAGACCTTTGGGGGGAAAGCCGCGTCCGGGGTAGCGTCCGATGACAGCTCGACGCTCACGGTGCCCCGGGTCACCGAGGCCCGAATCCGCGTGCCGCATCCCGTCGCCCCGGCCCGGCTCCGGAGATTCTCAGCCACCTCCAGCACAGGGCCCAGGCGAGCCGGGAGCGCCGCCAGACGAATGGAGAGAGCGCTCCCGCCGTCGGTTCCTCCCGAGGATCGCGGGCCCCTGCCCGAACCACCGTCCCTCCCGGCCCTCACCCTCGCGCCCGGTCCCCGCGTCAGGAGATCTTGAAACTCCTGAGACTCCTCTCCTTCGACGCGCCTCGGCTCGCTCCCGCCTGCAGCTTCCCACAAGATGCGCTCCTTCCCGACCACCTCCTCCGGCGATCCCAGGAGCCGGGCCGCCAGGGTCGCGCGTCCGGCCCGCTCCTCGTCCGAAGACCACACCACCAGCTCCAGGGCCTCGGGCACCACCGGAGCGACGGCCCATGCCCGAGCACACGCCAGCAGTGCGGGTGGCACGCCCTCGCCCGACCGCTCTTCGAGAAGGAGCGTTACTTCGGTGCGTGGAAGGGGAAAGAGCCGGACCGTCACCGAGGCGATCACGCCCAGGGTTCCCCAGCTTCCCGCCAGAAGACGGACCAGGTCGAATCCCGCCACGTTCTTCACCACCTTTCCGCCGGGCCGGAGGATCCTTCCGTCTCCCGTCACCGCCGTGAGCCCCAGGAGGTGGTCCCGGGGTCGGCCGAAGCCCGCCACCAGCGGGCCCGGGATCCCGGTGGCCGCGAAGGCCCCCAGCGTGGTCTCGCGCCACCCCGGAGGATCCTGGGCCAGCCACTGTCCGTGCTCCCGGGTCGTCGACGCCAGCCTTCCCAGCGCCAGCCCCGCCCCCCCGGTGAGGGTGAGGTCGTCGGGCACGTACTCCACCACCTTCTTCATGTCCCCGGTCGAGACGACCACGTCCGCCTCCGACGGAAGCCCGCCCCCACCGAGCCAGCTCCCCCGACCCGCGGGGAGGACGCTCCATCCTTCCAGCGAGGCCCGGCCCAGGAC
>JBKHJU010000409.1:0-2763 GCA_046537985.1 Longimicrobiales bacterium | reverse complement strand
GTGCGAGCGCGGGTCGACTGGGCCGACGTGACCTTCCGGGGAGTCTCCGCAGACGAGATCGGGTCGTACGTCGCGACGGGGGAGCCCGCGGACAAGGCCGGCGGTTACGGAATCCAGGAGCTGGGAGCGGCGCTGGTCGACTCCATCTCCGGGGACTACTACGCCGTGGTGGGGCTCTCGGTCGTGGGCCTCGTCGCTCTGCTGGAGGAGGCCGGTTGGGGCTATCGGTTCGGATCGTTGCGGCCCCTGTCGTAGAATGGCCGCGTCCATGTCCGAAGCGTCCGACACGCGAGCCGCGTCCGCCTCGGACGGATTCTCGTCGTCATCCTCCTCCTCGTCATCGGTTTCCGGGTCGGACATTCCCCGTCCCGTCCGATGGAGCTCGGATGGCCGGGCCGTGGAGCTCCTGGACCAGACCCTGCTTCCCGGCGAGGAGCGGTATCTGCGCCTCGAGTCCGCCGAAGAGGTGGCCGAAGCCATCGCCTCCCTCCGGGTCCGGGGCGCGCCCGCCATCGGGATCGCCGGAGCCATGGGGCTGGCGCTGGGCATGGAGCGAGCCCTTCGCAAGCGATCCGGAAGGGAGGGGGCGGATCATCCGCCGCTCGAAGACTTTCTCGACTCCCGGCTCGAGGACCTCCGGGAGACTCTGCGGCGCACCCGGCCCACCGGGCGGAATCTCGAGTGGGCCCTGGACCGACTCGTCCGGGCCTTCCGCCGCTCGGCGGACGAGGGTCCGGAGGCCGCCGTGGCGGCCCTCCGGGCGGAAGCCGACGGCATCCGGGCCGAGGACGAGGAGATGTGCCGGCGCATCGGAGAGGCGGGACTCGCCGTATTTCCTCAGGAAGAAGGGAGGGACGCCGTCGGCGTCCTTACCCACTGCAACGCCGGGGCCCTGGCCACCGGGGGGATGGGGACGGCACTGGCGCCCCTCTACCTGGCCCGGGAGCGGGGGTGGGATCTGGAGGTCTTCGCTTCCGAGACCCGGCCGGTTCTCCAGGGGGCCCGGCTCACGGCCTGGGAGCTGGGTCGGGCCGGGGTTCGCTCGACCGTCGTCACCGACCTGGCTACGGGAGCCCTCATGAAATCCGGCCGGATCCGCCTGGTCGTCGTGGGCGCCGACCGGATTGCGGCCAACGGCGACGTGGCGAACAAGATCGGAACCTACGCCCTGGCGGTTCTGGCCCGGCACCACGGCATTCCCTTCTACGTGGCCGCGCCCCGCTCCACATTCGATCCGGAGCTTGCCTCGGGACACGAGATCGCCATCGAGGAGCGCGACCCGTCGGAAGTCCGGGGGTTGGCCGGAAGGGAGACGGCACCCCGGGACGCGGGAGTCTGGAATCCGGCCTTCGACGTGACTCCCTCCCACATGGTGACGGCCTTCCTGACCGACGGTGGGGTCCTGCGGCCCCCGTACGAGATCACCATCGCCGATCTACTTGCGGCCGTGGGCGGGGTCGGTCCCCCGGGGACCCGCCTCCCGACCGGAGCCGAAAACGCCGAGAGGGCCGACGGCGCCGAAGCCGCGTCGGAGGGCGAAGTCGACCAGGAGAATCCATGAGTCCCGTCCGTTCCGTCCTCGCCCTGGATCAGGGCACCACCGGCAGCACCGCCCTGGTCTTCTCCCGGGACGGTCGGATCCTCGGGAAGGCGTACTCCGAGTTCACCCAGCACTTTCCCCGGTCGGGGTGGGTGGAGCACGACGCCCGCGAGATCTGGGACGTCACCCGTCGGGTGGCCGCGGAGGCGGTGGAAGCGGCCGGGAGCGAGGCGTCGGTCGAGGCCATCGGGATCACCAATCAGCGGGAGACGGTGGTGGTGTGGGACCGGGAAACCCTCGAGCCGGTCCATCGGGCCATCGTGTGGCAGGACCGCCGCACCGCCGAGATCTGCCGCGACTTCCAGGAGGCGGGCTACGAGGAAGAGGTGCGCCGACGCACCGGGCTGGTCCTGGACCCATACTTCTCGGGCACGAAGCTCACATGGCTCTTCCGAAACGACGCGGAGCTCCGGGCCCGGGCGGAGAAGGGAGACCTGGCCGCGGGGACGGTGGACTCCTGGCTGGTCGCCCGCCTCACCGGTGGCGAGGTGCACGCGACGGACCACACGAACGCCAGCCGGACCCTTCTCTACGACCTGGAGCGTCGGGAGTGGCATCCGGACCTCCTGGACATCTTCGAGGTGCCGGCACCGATCCTTCCCGACATCCGGGCCAGCAGCGGGGACTTCGGCGTCTCCCGGGGCGGGGCCCTGGATCTGGAGGCCCCCGTGGCCGGGATCGCCGGCGATCAGCAGGCGGCCCTCTTCGGCCAGGGGTGCTGGAGGAAGGGACTGGCGAAGAACACGTACGGGACCGGGGCCTTCGTCCTGCTCCATACCGGCTCCGACGCGGTTCCGTCCGAGCACGGGCTCCTGACCACCGCCGCCTGCGACGAGCGGGGCGGGCCCGCCTACGCCCTCGAGGGGTCGATTTTCATCGCCGGCGCCGCCGTCCAGTGGCTCCGGGACGAGCTCGGGCTCCTGGACCACGCGGCCGAGTCCGAGGCCCTGGCCCGGGGCGTGGAGGGGACCGACGGCGTGTATTTCGTGCCGGCCTTCGTGGGGCTGGGAGCGCCCCACTGGGAGCCCGAGGCCCGGGGGACCATCGTGGGGCTGAGCCGGGGCACGTCCCGGGCGCACGTGGTCCGGGCGGCCCTGGAATCCATAGCGTACAGCACCGCCGACGTCCTCCACGCCATGGAGGCGGACTCGGGGGTCGAGGCC
>JBKHJU010000408.1:0-2764 GCA_046537985.1 Longimicrobiales bacterium | reverse complement strand
GACCAGGACCTTGGCCTCGGCATCGTTGATCCGCCCCGCCAGGGACTCGGGGCTGAATCCGCCGAAGACCACCGAATGGGGCGCGCCCAGGCGGGCGCAGGCGAGCATGGCCACCGCCGCTTGCGGGATCATGGGCAGGTAGATGGCCACCCGGTCGCCCTTCTCGACGCCCAGATCCCGGAGGACGTTGGAAAAGCGGCACACCTCCTCGTGGAGTTCCTCATACGTGTAGCTCCGGGTGTCGCCCGGCTCTCCCTCCCAGAGGAGCGCCGTCTTGGTCCGACGCGGACCGTTCAGGTGCCGGTCCAGGCAGTTGTGCGCCGCGTTCAGCTTCCCACCTACGAACCACTTGGCGTGGGGAGGGTCCCAGTCGAGAACCGTTTCCCACGGCTCGAACCAGTCGAGCTCCCCGGCCCATCGGGCCCAGAACGCTTCCCGGTCCTCGGCCGCCTCTTCGTAGACGTCGGCGTCGTCCAGGTTGGCGGTCCGGGCGAAGTCCTCGGGAGGCGGAAAGTGCCTGTCCTCCAGGAGAAGGGCGTCCATCTCACCGTGCTCTGAGCTCATCTACTCCTCCGAAAACGAAAGATTGACCAGGAAAATCAGCTGACGACCACTCGAAGATCATCTCGATGCTCGCTCGAAGATCGCGGATCGATCCCTCCACGATGGATCCCTTGATGACGCGCAGTGGCGTGGGCGATGGAACCCCAACGCCGCGGCCCGCTACTCTCCCCGGGCGGTCCGGCTCTCTCCGCTGAGCTGCCGAAGCTCGTCTGTCTTCAGCAGCTCTTCGAACGCGTCGACGGCCGCGCGAGCCACCGCCACCACGGCGGTCCTGCCGGCGGAGAGGGCGGCGGACGGGATGTGGATCTTGAAGCGGACCTCGGCTCCGGCCTCGGAGGGCTCGCCGGCGACGTCCGCGATGCGGAAGCGGAGTGTCAGGGGCCTTCGATACTCTTTCGGAAGGACGCGGTTTCCCATGCTCCCCAGCGTCCCCACCACGTCCTCCACGCGCTCCATCTCGCCCAGCGGGGGCGCATCCAGGACCAGGGCCAGGTTTCCTTTGAGCCCCCGGGACGTCTCGTCCAGGTACACGTCGATGCTCACGTCGTCGCGAAGATCCGGACGATGGAAGAAGACGTACGCGCTTCGGGTGGAATCTCCCTCCCACCGTCCCTCGAATTGATAGCTCGTCGTCTTCTGAAGGCCGGAGAGCTCCCATCCGGTCGCCTCCACCCCTTCCCGGACGGCCTCGAGGAGGGGTTCCAGGGTGAGAACGTCCTCGTCGCCACCGGGGCTCCCATCCCTCGCTCCGGCGCCCTCACGGCCGAAGGGCCATCCGCTCCGGTCAGCCACGGTCGAATCGGACCCCGACTCGAGATGAATCCCTTCGGGGGGATCCCGGGTAACAGATGACCGAGGCGAGCTTTGCCATGAAGACTCCGTTCGGGGCTTTCGAGATCGGGAGCCCGGCGGACCCCGATCCAGTCGAACTACCCTGCAATAGACATGTCCATGCAGCCGGACTCAAGTGAACAGGTTCTCCGGGCGGCGTTGGAAGAGAACGGCCACCGCTTCACCGAGCAGAGGGCGGCGGTCTATCGCTTCCTCTCCGATACCCGGATACACCCCACCGCCGACCAGGTCTTCCTGGCGGTCCGGAACGACGTCCCGGGGATCTCCCTGGCCACGGTCTACAAGAGCCTGGAGACGCTGGTGGGATGTGGGCTCGCCTCGAAGCTCGCCTACGCCGACGGCTCGGCCCGATACGACGGCCGAACCGACCCCCACCATCACGCTCGCTGCGTAAGCTGCGATCGGGTCTTCGACGTCCCGGGAAGGTTGTCCCGGAACGAGCTCGAGTCCCTGCGGGAGGGCGTGGACGCCATCACCATCACCGGATACCGACTCGAGTTCACCGGCTTCTGTCCCGATTGCGAGCCCGTGGGGGCGAGCGAGGGGCCCGGGGCCGTCCACGCCTGACCCTTCACAGCCGAGCGCGGATCCCCCGAATCCGAGCACCGCTCCCCATCATCCGCACCCGTGCCGCGTGACCTCCCTCCCCACCCAGGACTCCGCCCGGACCGGCCACGGGTCGGGAAGAGACCCGGAACCCTCCCGCATCCCCGACCGCCCCGACGACTTCGAGGGCCGCTTCTCCACGGACGACGAAGTCCTGGAATCCTTCTCGAGAGCATCGGGTCCCTACCGGGTCCGGCCCCGGGCGGTCGCCGCCCCGCGATCCGTCGATGACATCCAGCGCCTCGTGCGCTGGGCCTCCCGGCGATCCCTCTCCCTGATTCCCCGGGGTGCAGCCACCGGGATGCCCGGAGGCAACGTGGGCGAGGGAGTGGTGGTGGATCTCACCGCGGGGTTTCGGACCATGGAGCCCGTCGACCCGGACGCGCAGCGTGTCCGGGTGGGGCCCGGCACCATCGCCGCGGAGGTGAACCGGGCGGCCCGGAAGCACGGGCTCTTCCTGCCCCCCCTCCCCTCCTCCGCCCGGCGGTGCACCATCGGAGGAATGGTCGCCAACAACGCCGCCGGTGTCCGCACCTTCAAGTACGGTGCCACCCGGGACTGGATCTCGTCCCTCGAGGTGATTCTGGCCGACGGACGGAGGGTGGAGCTCGGCGCGGATCCGGCTCCGGCCCTCTTCTCCGAGCTGCAAAGCCGACTCCTTCCCCGGTGGAACTTACTCTCGGACGAGTGGCCCCGAGTGGTCAAGAACTCCAGCGGCTATGCCCTGGACCGGTTTGTCCCC
>JBKHJU010000407.1:0-2764 GCA_046537985.1 Longimicrobiales bacterium | reverse complement strand
GTGCGGGGCTTCTTGCTGGCTGCTTCGGGCGGGGATGGATCCGGCGGAGGCGTCGGGTACAGCTCTCACGGGATCGAGGGCTCGAGTCTCGACGTGAGCGTCCTCGGCATCCACGGCGATGTCCGGTACGCGTTCACGACCTCGAGCTCGGTCGTGGAACCGTTCATCGGAGCCCGCGTGGGCTACAGCCGCTGGAGCTCGGACATGCCGGTCAGCGGTGGAAGCGTGTCGGCCACGGCCAATGGCCTGACCGGAAGCGCCCTGGGCGGGATCACTCTCCGGATGTCTCCCCGGGTGGCGGCCGAGGTGACCGGTGCCTTCGGAATGGCGAATATGGTGACGTCTCGGCCGCGGGCGTTTCTGCAGACGGAACGGGCACCAGCGGCTCGTCCTTCGGCCTCGATGCTGGACTTCGCATCGCCCTCGGAGGGTGATTCGACGGTCGACCGAAACCAGCGAGCGATGCGGGTAGCGGACGCCCCGTCACCGTCACCGGTGGCGGGGCTCCGTCCGGTGTCCTCGGAACCAGGTGCGCGGCGCCTGTCTCCAGCCTCGACTGCACCGTCGGACCCAGCGCCCCCCCTACCTCCGCGCTCGCTGCCCGGCCACGTAATCCCTCAGCACCCCGGCCTCGGTCTCGAGCTCCCGTATGCGGTGCTTGACGAGGTCTCCCACCGACAGGATCCCCTCGATCCGTCCCCCTTCCACCACGACGAGGTGACGGAGACGCTCCCGGGTCATTCGGCTCATGACGCCCGTGAGAGGGGCATCGGGCTCACAGACGGGTGCGGGTCGGGACATGACCTCCGCCATGGTGAGGCGATGGAGGTCCGTGCGACCCTCGTGGACGAGGCGAACGATGTCCCGCTCGGAGACGAATCCCAGGAGGGAGCCGTCCGGGTCGACCACCGGAAGGCCTCCGATGCCCCGCCGCATGAGGAGCTCCGCCGCCCGCTCGACGTCGGCCGAGGGCCGAATCGTTACCACGTCCCCACCGGCCTTCTCCTTCAGGACATCTCGAACTCGCATGGTGTCCTCCTCTCCCGTCCGGATCGCAGGATCCCGTCACAGCTTCCACATGTATACCACCGCATCGCTTCGCGGGTCCCGACCGTCGCGACCCCGGGGTCGGCTGCCGACGAGGAAACACCGCGGGGAGGAGCCGGCGCCAAGAGGCCCCGCCACCAGAAGGTGACGGGGCTCTTCCCTGGAACCGATTCCCGCGAGCCGGTGACCGACGGAGCCGGGATCCGGGTGTCGACGTCACCGACGGGGAGGACCGGCTCAGGGCGCCTCTAGCTCCACCCCCGGTCCGTACCACCCACCCTCGACCGCCTCTACCTCGAACTCCACGGGGATCGTGCGGTTCTCGCCCCCCATCATTCGCTTCCCCACGTGGAAGTGGAGGTGGGGCTGGCCCGAGAAGCCCGTCGAGCCGCTCCAGCCGAGAAGCTGTCCCCGCTCCACCACGTCCCCCGGGGCCACCGGGATCCCTTCCCGGAGGTGTCCGTAGGAGGCCAGCGTTCCGTCGTCGTGGCCCACCACCACCAGGTTCGCCCGCTCGATGAGATCCGGGGTCAGGCCGCCCCGGGTGAAGCCGTCCTGGACATAGGCGACCACGCCCGCTCGGGCGGCCAGGATCGGCGTCCCCTCGGGCATCCCGAAGTCCAAGGCGTAGTGGTTCTCGTTGAGGTGAGTTGGGCCTCCGTATCCGGAGACGAGCTGTCGGGGCTCGGTACCGCCGAAGGGCAGGGCGTACGGCTCGGGAGGACGATGGACGGCCGAGTCGTTCCCCAGGTCCACGGTGACGACGGGCCGGACCCGAATCCCCTCCTCGGGATCCACGGGCCAGAGCCGGGTGAGGACCTCGCTCTGGCCCGCGGGGACGATTCGAAAGACCGTGTCGGGATCGCTGGACTCGAGGTTTCGAATCCTCTCGAAATGCAGTCGCACCGTGGCGGGAACCACGGTCTCGTTCCTGGCCATGTAGACCAGGCTCTGGCTGCCGGGAAGAGCCTGGATGCACACCTGGAAGGCGCACTGTCCCGTCCTGCGTTCCGCCCTCGAATCCGGGCCCCGGGTCGAGCAGGCGGCTACGACGGAGATCAGCGCGAAGGCAACGGCGAAGCGGGTCATCCTTCCCCCGGTCAGACTCCTGTACCCGTACCTGGAATTATCGGTCACGGGAGGCTTCCTGTCCACCCGTCCCGCGGGGAGCTTCCGGGACGGCTGACGGGCCTACCCGACGGCGAGGGCCCGGGACCCTCGGGTGGCGCTCGCCGCGCTCCCACCTCCGCTTGCGGAAGGTCTTTGTGAGCCTTACGAATGATACGGAGGGCTGTGGCTACAAGGACCGTCCCCCCGGTCCTGGTTCCCGTCCAACGTCTCCACCCCACCCAGAACCGGACAGGGGAGCAATGAGCTTCGCACCCAAGGGAGGCGCGGTCGGTGACGGCTCCCTGGACCAGTACCTGAAGGAGATCTCCGCGTACCCCCTCATCGATCGGGACGAGGAGGTCCGGCTCGCAAGGATGGTGAAGGAGGGGGACCAGGAAGCTCTGGAGGGTCTCGTCCGGGCGAACCTCCGCTTCGTCGTCTACGTGGCGAAGAAGTACCAGAATCAGGGAGTGCCCCTGGGAGACCTCATCAGCGAGGGCAACCTCGGCCTCATCCGGGCCGCCCACAAATTCGACGAAAACCGGGGCATCAAGTTCATCAGCTACGCCGTCTGGTGGATCCGTCAGGCCATCCTCCAGGCCCTGGC
>JBKHJU010000406.1:0-2769 GCA_046537985.1 Longimicrobiales bacterium | reverse complement strand
CCTCGCGTTCGAGCGGGGGCTGTCGGAGCTGACCATCGCCGCCTACCGGCGGGACGTCGCTCGCTTCCTGGAGTTCGTAGAGGCCCGGTCGGTCCAGGGGCCCCGGGACGTATCCCACCTGGACCTCCGGGACCACGTGTACGGGCTCAAGGACCGGGGGCTGGCGGCGTCGACGATTCGTCGGGCCCAATCGGCGTTGCGAACCTACTTCGGATTCCTCATCGCCGAGGGATGGCTGGAGGAGGATCCCACCGAGCGGATGGAGGCTCCCCGCATCGGGCGCAACCTTCCCGACGTCCTCTCCCGGTCGGAGGTTCTGGCCCTCCTCGAGGCGGCCGACTCTTCGCGTCCCCTCTACTGGCGGGACCGGGCGATCCTCGAGCTCCTCTACGCAACCGGCATCAGGGTCTCGGAGCTGGTCTCCCTGTCGGCGATGGACGTGGATCTGGAGGAGCGGATCTGCACGGTCATGGGAAAGGGGTCCAGGGAACGGATGGTGCCCCTGGGGAAGGCCGCCGCGGTGGTCCTGGAGCGCTATCTGAGAGACCTGCGCCCGGAGCCGAGCAAAGGGGAGGGGGAGGCGAGGATCTTCCTCACGGCCCGGGGACGGCCCATGTCGCGGATGTCGGTCTGGAGGATCGTGAAGGCCGCGGCGAAGGGCGCCGGAATCGAGCGTGCCGTCTCACCCCATACCCTCCGCCACACCTTCGCCACCCATCTGCTGGAGGGTGGAGCCGACCTGGGAGTCGTTCAGGAGCTCCTGGGCCACGCCGACATCTCCACCACCCAGATCTACACCCACGTCGACCGGGACTACCTGCGGACGGTCCACCGGAAATTTCACCCGCGCGGCTGACGAACCCTCAGTGGTTGTGGTCGGCCACCGCTCCGTCGCGGGCCGGAGCCGCCGAGCCTGCGGCCGTCTCGATCCTCTCGCTTCCGTCCAGCCGGGCCCGGGCGGCGGCGAAGAGCTCCGTCTGGGTGTCCACGTCCTCCAGTAGCCGAACGGCCTCGTCGAGCACCGAGTCCCGCTCCCGTCGAATGCGGAGAGCCAGGTCGTTCCTCTCCAGGCGATTGGCGATCTGCCCCCGGATCCGCCAGCTCAGGAAGCTGCGGACGGCCTGGTCGGCCGCAACGTCGGCCGGGAGACCGTCGGCCACCAGCTCCTCGAGGAAGCCGTCGAGGGCGCTGGGGTCGAGATCGATGGCGTCGAGGTGGTCCTTGTCCCGGAGGGCCCGGGACTGCTCGAAGGCGAACTCGGCGAGACGGAGGTTCAGGGGAATCTCGGTCTCGGAGTTGGCGGCGGCCCGGACCAGCGCCTGCTCACCGGAGCTGAGGGTGTCGGCCTTCACTGGAAGATCCGGAAAGATCCCGCCCCCGCCGGCCCGGATCTCCCGGCCTCCGTCCGTCATCACGACCGTCGATCCCTCCACGTCCCCGGGGACGGGGCGACCTTCGGCGTCCCGGGGACGGTGCAGGGATCGGCCCAGGGGTGTGTACCACGTGCCGGTCGTGAGCCGGATCCGACGGTCGCCGGGAATGCGCATGACGGTCTGGACGACGCCCTTTCCGAAGGTCCGCTCACCCACGACGAGGGCCCGATCGTGGTCCTGGAGAGCCCCGGCGATGATCTCGGAGGCCGACGCGGAGTACTGGTCCACGAGGACCACCACGGGGACGTGGGGGAGGCGGGGCCGCACCTCGGCCTCCCACGTCTCTTCGCGGGTCTCGTCGCTCTCGCCAGGGATCCGGCTCCGGGCGCTGGCGATCCGCTCTCCTTCTTCCAGAAAGAGATCGGCCAGGTCCAGTGCCTCGTCCAGGTAGCCCCCGGGATTGCGGCGCAGGTCCAGGACCAGGCCACGCGCGTCCTCCAGATGGGTGAGGGCGGAGTCCATCTCGGCGGCCGAGTTCCGGGCCACCCGGTCCACCATGATGTATCCGACCGAGTCGGTCGCCATCTCGGCCGTCACCGCCGGGACATGGACCCGGTCCCGGGCAACGGAGAACGGGATGGACTCGGACAACCCCTCCCGGGCCACACGGACATCCACAGTGCTTCCTTCGGGCCCCCGGATCCGCTCCGAGGCCTCCTCCACGCTCCATGCCCGGGCGTCCTCTCCGTCGACGCCCACGATGTAGTCACCCACCTGCAGACCGGCCGCGTCCGCCGGAGCCCCCCGGAATACGGCGGTGATGGTGATCCGGTCGTTGAGCTCACTGATGGTGACGCCGATTCCCGCGTAGTTCCCCGTGTTGTTCTCCTGGAAGCCCTCGAATTCCTCGGGGGTGAAGACAACGGCGTAGGGATCGTCCAGCTCCTCGAGGAGCCCCTGGAGAGCCATCTCCCAGAGGGCCGAGTCCGAGACGGAGTCCATGTGGTAGTTCCGAATGGCTCGGAAAGCGCCGAGAAAGACCTCCGCGCCACCCGTGTCGTCGTCCGACGACGACGTCGCCGGCGGGAGTCCATCCGGTCCCGGATGCCCCGGCGTCACGTCCTGCTGCGCCGCGGCTCCGGCGGGAAGGAAGAACGTGCAGAGAAGGAGAACGATCCAGATGCTACGACTCATGTCAGGAAATTCCCTGGCGGAGATGAGGGGAGGTCTGCTGAAGGTCGTAAACCGATTCGGTGGAGTCCGTTCCCGGAAGAGCGGTCGCGGGCGGTTCCCGGAAAGCATTGTTGAAGTTAGGGCATTCCCGGGTCTCCGCGCCAGGATGTCGGAAAGCGTGACGGAAGCCCCGAGGAGGCACCTGGCACCCCTGCGCGCCCGG
>JBKHJU010000015.1:0-12249 GCA_046537985.1 Longimicrobiales bacterium | reverse complement strand
GTCCAGGTCAGGACGACGTCCCCGTCGGGCCCGGCCACCATCCGAGGAAACCCGGCGGATCGTCCTCCCGTGGTCTCGGCGATTCGGGAGCCGGTGCTCCGAACCCCCGAGGGGGTGACACGCCGCACTCGGACCTCGGCGCCACCCTCCACCCGCTCCATCCAGCTCACGAGAGCGGAGCCGTCGGCCAGGAGGACGACGTCGACCCGTCCGGCGGGCCTTCCGTCGTCGATGCGCACCGGGGCGGCGAAGGAGGTGCCGTCGTCTTCATTGTGATTCGGATGGGCTCCATGGTGACGGGTCGACCCTCCTGGCACGCCCTTTCGGCGTCAGAAGATCTCGAGGGTGACGTACCGGCCCGGGTTCTCCCGGAGGTCGTCCATCAGCCGGTGTGCGCTCTCGGCGGCTCGGTTCAGGTTGACGTACAGGGAGTCGTCCCGGGCCAGCCGGCCCAGCGTCCCCTCTCCGCGATCCAGGCGAGCCAGGACGTTGTCCAGGGACATGGCGGCCCGATCGAGGGTCTCACCGGTTTCGTTGAGCTGGGCCAGGGCCGAGTCGGCGCGGGCGACGGCGCTCGCGGCGTCGGGGCCGGCTGCCGCTACCTCTTCCAGCCCCTGGGCCGAGCGGTTCAGGCTCTCGGTCAGCCGGTCCACCTGGGCCCGCTGCTCCCGGGTGAAGGCGTGGAGCTGCATGAGCAGAGAGTCCAGCTCCTGGGCGCTCCCCTCGAGGGCCCCGACGGTGGGCTCCGAAAGGAGCGCCTGGACCCGCTCGAGAGTGGAACGGGCTTCGGCGCTCAGCTCCTGGGCCTCATCCGTGATGTCACCCGTGGAGCTTCCAGGTATGGTGCCTCCGGCCAGAAGCATCTCGGGCGAGTCTCCGCGGACGACCTCGATGGTGCGGCCGCCGAGGATCCCCGTGCCCGTGATCCGGGTCCGGGAATCCTCGGGGATGTCCCATTCCCCTTCGATCTCGAGGGCGATCTCCACGCCCCCGTCCGCGAGGGCGAACCGGTGGACCCGCCCGATGTTCACGCCCCGCATCTGCACCGGGTCTCCCTGCCGAACGCCGCCGGCGTGATCCACCGTCGTGGTCACGATATAACGGCCCCGGAAGAGGGCGGGGTCGGTGGTGAGGTAGAGGACGGCGAAGAAGGAGACGAGTCCGATGAGGACGAAGATGCCGACACGGAGCTCTTTTCCGCCGCTGCCCCGGGGGACGGCCTCTTCGATGTCCTGGTCGGACGGGCTCCCGGGAGCCTCCCGCGGGGAGGGATCGGGTCGATTCATGAAATCTCGATCATGTCGAGGGCCTCCTGTGCGGCGGCCCGGTTGGCAAAGGCTCTGACCACGGGGTTTTCGCTGGCCAGGAACTCGTCGGGGGTTCCGCAGAAGCGGACATGCCCACCCTCGAGCATGGCCACCCGGTCGCACATCTCCAGGCCCCCCTCGATGTCGTGGGTCACGATGATGGAGGTAACGCGGAGCTCCTCGGAGAGCTGGGAGATCAGCCGCTCCACGGCTGCGGTATTCACCGGGTCCAGCCCGGTGGTGGGCTCGTCCCAGAGGAGGATCTCGGGGCGGCTCACGATGGCCCGGGCGATTCCGACCCGCTTCTTCATCCCGCCGGAAAGCTCCGCCGGGAGCTTGGAGAGGATCTGGCGGGGCTGGAGGTTCACCAGGTCCAGGGCCTCCCAGACCCTCCGGGCCGTCTCGTGACGGCCCAGCTCGTCCAGGACCTCCTCCGGAAGCCCCATGGCCACGTTCTCGAAGACGTTCAGGGAGTCGAAGAGGGCGGCGTGCTGGAAGACGTAGCCGACCTTGCCACGAATGCGCTCGAGGGCGTCCGCTCCGTCGAAGTAGGGAGACTCTCCGGCGACCCGCACGTCGCCGCGATCGGGCAGGATGAGCCCGATGGTCGTCTTCAGCAGAACGCTCTTCCCCGTCCCCGAGGGCCCGAAGAGCCCGAACATCTCGCCGGTTCGGACGGTCAGATCCACGCCGCTCAACACCGGGATGTCGAAGGCCTTCCATATGTTCCGGTACTCGATGACGACCGGATGCGAGCGGTCGGAGCTCATCGGAGGATGCACCGGTGGATCATCGGATCGTGCCCTCGTCGGTCATCGGGAAGCCGGATCGTCCCTCGCGGTCGTCGCGGGTCACTGGAGCAGGAGTGGAGGAAACATGGCGTCGAGGATCAGGATCGTCAGGGTCATGAACATGACCGACGAGGTCGTGCTCTGACCCACGCCCGCAGCGCCTCCCCGGGTCCGAAAGCCCATGTGGATGGCGATGACGGGGATGGCGAATCCGAACGTCAACGCCTTCAACAGAGAGTAGAAGAGGTCCCACGAGTGCCAGAAGAGGCGGGCGCCATAGAGAAAGGCCTCGTAACCGAGTCCCACGGACATCTGGGCGGCCACCATGCCGGCCAGGATCCCGACGACGTTCGCGATGCCGACCAGGAGGGGCATGATGATGATCCCTGCCAGGATTCGGGGAGCCGCCAGGAGCTCCACGGGATCCCGGCCCACCGAGTGGTACGCGTCGAGCTGCTCCGAGACCTTCATCGTCCCGACCTCAGCGGTGATCCGTGCTCCGACCCTTCCGATGAGGACGATGGCCGTCAGCACTGGCCCCATCTCCAGGACGATGCTCTCCACGACGACGCTCCCGAGGACGTACAGGGGGATCGCCCCCGTGAACTGGTATCCTCCCTGCTGGCTCGTCACGATGCCCGCCAGGGACGCCGTGACGAGAACGATGGGGATGCTCTGCACCCCCATCACGTAGATCTGCTCCACGAAGGATCGGAACGAGACGCGGAGGCGGACCAGGGATCGCACCACCGACCAGGTGAGCAGGGCCATCTCGCCCGTGTGCTCCGCCACGGCGGGGCCGGTCCGTCCCAGCATGCGCAGGGGACGGCGGAGGATCTCGGCGGGGTCGAGGGTCGAGGAGCGTTCCTGCGCCACGTGGATGGTCTCCGAGAATGGCAGTGGGATCAGCCCAAAATGATCGAAAGTCCGCGGGTTCTGCGCAACCCGGAAGGGCCGGTGCAGCATCGGGAAGCCCGATTCCGTAGGTCGGGGTCGCGGGACGGCTCTCGGTGGCGCACGGTAACCTTCTCGAAGGGAGTCCGAGCGATGAGCAAGGATTTCCAGGGTGCTCACCGGGTCCTGACCCCGGTTCTCTGTCTCGGCGTCGCCTTCCCACTGGGTTGTGGCGGCGGGGGGGTGGCCGGAGGCGGGATGGACGCCGAGGACGCTTCCCCGACGAAGAGTGGAGCGGCCGCGGCGGGCGGTGGGTCGGCGGAGACGGCGGCTGACGAAGCCGCGCCCATCGCCGTGGAGCCCACCGCGCGGACGTGGAGTCCTTCGCCCATGCGCTGGACGAGGACGACGCGTAGGCCGCTTCCGGGACTTCCGAGGTGGCGCGACCCGGCTCAGGAGCCCGGGATCGCGGTCTCCTCCCGGGCGCCGGAGTGGATGGCGTTGAAGAGCAGGGAAAAGTTGCCGTGGGACTGTCCCCGGAAGAGGATATCGGGGCCGATGAGGTAGAGGCTCCCCTCCCCCACCGGGGCCTGGAGCATGGTCGTGCCGTCCAGGAGGCGCTCCTGCCGCCATGCCCAGCCACTACGGAGCGGCTCCGTCGTGTCGAACCACCCGACGGTGCGAATCCCCCGCGCCGTCGCCCCGGGCTCCAGCCCGAAGACGGGGGATTCGTCGAAAAGGACGTCGACCCGGGCCGGGAGGCCGTGGGTGGCCGGAAGGTCCTCCGCCAGCCTCACCTCGAGCACCGATCCGGGCACGTAGTACTCGTCCCGGGAGAGGGGTCGACCCCGCTCGTCCGTAAGCCAGTCGAAGATGGGAAGCTCGGCGTGATATCCCAGGCTGGTGGAGCTTCCCAGGGTGATGACCGTGCCCCCTGCTTCGAGGAACTCGAGGATGCGGGGAACCGTTACGTCGTCCGAGACGTGACCGAGACGGCCTCTCCATCGGGACGGGATCTCCGTCGGCGCCGGCTGGCCCGAGGGGCTCCGGCTGCTACGGCTCATGGGAATCGCGCCGTCGGGGAAGATCAGGACATCGAAATCGTCCCGGAGACCACCCGCGTCGAGCTCCCGCGCGAAGACGAGCTCGGGCTCGAAGCCGAACCCCTCCAGCACGAAGCGGGTCCACCCCGATTCGATGGAGCCCCCGTACTCGTCCCAGAGCCCCACCCTCACCGGCTCCAGCTCCAGCGCGGAGGCACCGGCGGGTGCTCGAGAGAGGGCGGTCGCGATCACCCCCGCCTCCTCGACCGCCGAGGCCAGGGCTTCTTCGGCTCCCTCCACGGCGGGCACGTAGAAGGCGCCGGAGCGACCCTCCGCGTCTGGAGCGGCACGTGCGGCGCGAACCTCCCCTCCGGGGGACTCGGCGTCGAGCGGCTCGAGAAGCCAGTAGACCGGAATGTGGGCGGCCAGGAGCCGGTTCACGGACACGAAGGAGTCGTTGACCCGGTGGTCCAGCACCCAGCCGGCCGATTCCCCCGCTCCTTCCGACCGGTCCGCGGTGCCCGCCGGGGCGGACTCGTCGAGCCCCCCGGGGCCGACGATTCGTCCCGGGCCGGGCTGGACGAGCTCCCCCACAGGCTCCAGGGGCGCGTCGAAGGCGTCCAGGATCCGGTCGAACTCCACGCCCATCTGATACGCCAGCGTCCAGCCGGTGATGTCGTAGGGCGGGACCGGTGGGCCACCCGGGTACTGTATGTCATCGGGGTGATCCTGGGGCTCGAACATGTCGAGGACGTGGGGCCGGAAGGCCTGGTCGGACCGTACGACGTACGAGCCCTCGGGGTATGTCGTCTCCCCGATCACGAAGTCAGACCGAGCCCGGTGCACTTCGACGCCGGCCTTGATCAGGGCGTTCACCATCTTGGTGGCGGTGTTGAAGTCGGCCTGATCGGCCGGAAGCACGTAGCCCCGGGCGTCCCGGTCCTCGGAACGGTGCAGGACGGCATCCCACTCGGCCCGAGAGCCCGCGGTGCTGGTGCTTCCCAGGACCTCACCGGCGCGCTCGATGTCGTCCGGGAGGATCGTCCAGTGATCGCGGCTCCCCCTCTCGATGGAGTTCCTTCCCATCCGCCAGGCGTTCATGAGGAGTCGGTCCCGATTCCGGGACGCGTAGTCCAGCACGGCCCGGTTGGCGGTCTGGGAGTACTCCACGGATTGGCGGAAATGCCAGCGCTCCGTCGGCTCCACCGGCAGAGGCAGGTCACTGTTGGTGGACGTCTGGCGCTCGGGAACGAAGGGGATCTCGATGGGGGTGGGGTGTCCCCGGGTCTCCGTGAGGAGCCCGATCATGTTGTGGAAGTAGGGAGTGGTCCGGAGTCCCCCGTTCCACCAGGTCGAGTAGGTGGCCCCCGATCGCATGGTGGTCCCCCCCTTCCCCTCCTCCACGAAGCGCTGGTGCATGGCCGATCCCACCTGCTGAATGCTCGTGAGCATCAGGGGATCGATGTAGTGGTTCGCAGGATCCCTGAAGGGCGGAGCGAACATGATGGTGCCCAGGGGGCCCCGCTGGTGGTGGTTGTAGACGATCTGGGGATACCACTCGCGGTAGAGGACCCGGTTCAGGTGGGTGGTCTCCAGCAGGTTCGACATGTAGAAGTCGCGGTTGTTGTCGTGTCCCGCGTACTCCTGATAGAGGATGGGCACGTGGTCCGTGCTCCTCTCCCGGGGATCGTCCCGCCGCATGTACCAGTCGGCCAGGAGATCGTGGCCGTCGGGGTTGGCGTGGGCGGCCAGGAGGATCACGTCGTCCAGGATGCGAAGGGTCTCGGGGTCGCTCCGGCTCGTCATCCGGAAGACGAGCTCGATGAGCTGCTGAGCGCCCAGGACCTCATTGGCGTGGAGCCCTCCGTCGATCCAGACGACGGCTCGTCCCTCCTCGGAAAAGCGCCGGGCCTCGTCCTCCGTGAGGGCCCGGGCTCGTGTGAGACGCTCGGAGATCTCCCGGTAGCGGTCGAGTCGTCGCAGATTCTCCGGTGCCGATAGAATGGCCATGAGCTGGGGCCGCCCGCGAGTGGTGGTGCCGATGGTGTCCAGCACCATCCGGTCCGACTCCCGGGCCAGCCGCTCCCAGTAGGACTGCAGCTCCGCGTAGCTCGCCAGCTGATAGTCGGCCCCGATCTCGAACCCGAAATGCTCGACAGGCGTCGTCACCCCCGTGGTAGTCACCCGCTCCTGTGCGCCCGCCGGGAAGGGCATGGAGACGAGGAGGAAGAGGAGAAGGGCGAAAGGCCTGCGGCGGCGATTCATGGGGATTTCCAGTGGCGTGTCTCGGGAAGGAGCATCGCGGGGGCGGAGCCGGAATCGAGGGCCTCTTCTCAGTGTCTCGACCGGGCATTCCGACGTCAACCATCGTGTTGTTGCCCGGTTACCGATTCGTTAAGCTACGGCCTACATTCCAACCTTCCATCCGGAGTGATCGACATATGGGAAATCATAAGCAGACCGTCCTGGATCGTGCCCGGGACGAGCTCTTCAGCCACGTCCAACGCTGCGGGGTCCTTCAGGCCACCGAGGAGCATCAGCGCGAATGGCTGGAGGAGACCATGGAGTACATGAGTGAGCGGTATCCGGACCTGACGAAGCTGCAGTTCGCCCAGCTCGAGGCCATGGGCCGGCGCTATATCCAGCCGGCCATCCCCCACGGACGGGGAACGAACGAGACGAACCGCGAGGACTGGGTCGAGGACGAGGAGGCGGATTTTGTCGAGGAGGTTCCTCAGGTGGACGAGGAGATCCCGCAGGCTGAAGAGGGAGCGCCCCAGGTCGCTTGACGCGTCGGTACAGCATCGGTGGAGAGGGGTCGACATTTTCGTCGGCCCCTCTCGCTTTCGAGTGGGGTATGCGGGCACGACCGCGATCGTCAGCACGACAGCGACCACGTCCGGGACGATCGAAGCCGATCGGCGGATCGGGGTGAGGCCCGCCCCCCCGCCGGAGCCGAGCACCGGGACCCGTCTCAACGTTTTTCGACCTCGATCTGTCACCTCACTGTGGAGCCGGTCGGACCCGGCGCTGCCGTCGGGAAGCTCGATTCCTACGGCCGGAGCGCCTGGGCCGCCTGGAACGGCGGACCATCCATCGTGAGGACGAGGCGTGGGCAAAGGCGGCCAGATCAAAGCCCGAATGAACTTTCGACTCGAGGAGCTCGGGTATTCCCTTCCCGATCTCGCCGAGGCCACCGGAGAGAGCTACAGAAACGTCCACCGCTGGGTCCGTGAGGACATCCGTGTGCCGGCGCACTTTCTGGCCCTCTTCGCCCAGGCCGTGCCCGTGGACGCCCGCTGGCTCCTGACCGGCGAGGGATCGTCCGATCCCGACGGCCGGAGGCCGGACCGGAATGGCGGTCCGAAGGGTGGTCCGAAAGGTAGTTCCACCACCTAGGAGCGGGTCCCAGCACGGGTCCGGGTAATGCGGGAGCCGCAGGGCCCCGAAGCTTGTTTCCCCGTCCGGGAGGGCCGATCTTCCTTCCCTGATGACAGACCTCGGAATCGTCCTGGCCTTCACCCTGGGGACGTCCTTCCTTTGCTCCATCCCCGAGGCGACCCTCCTCTCCATCACCCGGTCCTACGCCGAGAGCCTGAATGATCAGGGCGATACGGCAGGACGGATCCTGAAGGGGTTCCGGGAGAAGATCGACGAGCCCATCGCGGCGATCCTCACGCTGAACACGGTGGCGAACACGGCCGGCGCGACCCTGAGCGGCGCCCTGGCCCTGGAGGTGTTCGGGAATCGGTGGGTGGCCGTGTCCTCGGGGCTCGTGACCCTGGAGGACCTCATCGACGAGATCGTGGGCGAGATCCAGGACGAGCACGAGGTCGCCGAGCCGGTGGGCTTCGTCCGCCTCGAGAGCGAGACCACCGCCGGCTGATCGACTGGATCGGCCGACCGGCTGTATCGAGAGTATTCATGAATCGAGGGATTTCATGGCTCATTACGAATATCTGATCGTGGGTGGCGGAATGACCGCCGACGCTGCGGTGCGGGGGATTCGCAGCGTCGACCAGGAGGGATCCATCGGGCTCGTGGGCGCGGAGCCCGACCCTCCTTACGACCGCCCTCCCCTGTCGAAGGGACTCTGGACGGGACAGGAAGAGGAGGGGATCTGGCGGGAGACCGAGGAAGCGGGCGTCGACCTCCACCTCGATCGGCGAATCACCCGGATCGACCGTGAAGAACGGACCGCCACCGACGATCGGGGCACGATCTACTCGTACGGAGAGATCCTCCTGGCCGTCGGGGCATCTCCGAGGAAGCTGGACGACGGGGTACCCCAGGTGAACTACCTGCGTACGTACGGCGACTACCGACGCCTGCGAAAGGACGCCGAGGAAAAAGGAACGTTCGCGGTGATCGGCGGAGGCTTCATCGGCTCGGAGATCGCCGCATCCCTGGCGGTCAACGACAAGGAGGTCGTCCTCGTCTTTCCCGAGGAGGGAATCTGCGGTCGGGTGTTGCCTTCCGACCTTTCCCGTCACCTGAACGGATACTTCCGGGATCGAGGCGTGGACGTGCGGAGCGGGTCCATGGTCACGTCGGTGCGCCGGAGCGGCGACGAGTTTCTCATTGCCGTCGAGGGGAGCGAAGAGCCCGCCCTCCGGGTGGATTCGGTGGTGGCGGGGCTCGGGGTCGAGCCCCGGATCATGCTTGCCGAGACGTCCGGGCTGGAGGTGGAGGACGGGATCGTCGTGGACGCAGCCTTCCAGACCGCCGATCCCCACGTGTATTCGGCCGGAGACTGCGCCGCCTTCTGGAGCCCGGTCCTGGGCAAGCGCCTCCGGATCGAGCACGAAGACCACGCCAACTCCAGCGGCATGTACGCCGGTCGATCCATGGCCGGCGAGCTCGTGCAGTACGACTACCTCCCCTTCTTCTACTCGGACCTCTTCGATCTGGGGTACGAGGCGGTCGGGGAGCTGGACCCGGAATCCCTGGATGTCGTGCCGGACTGGTCGGGAGGCGAGTTCGAGGAGGGCGCCGTGTACTACCTGCGAGACGGACGGATCCGGGGGGTCCTCCTCTGGAACCTGCGGGGGAGGCTGAAGGACGCGCGATCCCTGATCCAGGAGCGCCGACGCATGACGTCGGAGGATCTGGAAGGCGCCCTGGCGGGCTAGAGCCTGCTTGCGGGATCAGAAGAGGCTCGGGGGCGGATTCGGACGGAAGGTCTTCAACGCCGCGTCCTCGCCCAGCTCCTCGCCGTCTGCCGCCTTCATGAAGGTATCCACCCACCAGCGGATGTCGTACTTGCGGATGACCTCGCGCATGCGGGTCATCCGGCTCCTCCGCTCCTCCGCGGCCATGGTGAAGGCGTCGTGGATGGCGTCGGCCACGCCCTCGACGTCGTACGGGTTCACGAGGAGGGCGTCGTGCTGGAGCTGGGCCGTGGCTCCCGCGTACTCGGACAGGATCAGGACTCCGCTCCCCTCGAGGCTGCAGGTGCAGTACTCCTTCGCTACCAGGTTCATCCCGTCTTTGAGCGGGGTCACCAGCGCCACTGCAGCGGTCCGGTAGTGGGCGATGAGCTCGGGGCGCTCCCAGCGGCCGTACTGGTAGTGGATGGGCACCCATCCGGGCCGGGTGAACTCGCCCTGAATCTCTCCCACCAACTGCTCGATCTCCCACTTCATCCGGTAGTACTCGGGAATCTCCTCCCGGCTCGGGACGACGAGCTGTACCAGGGTCATGTTGCCCCGTAGGTCCGGGTACCGCTCCAGGGCCAGACGGTAGCCCTTGAGCTTGTGGGGAATTCCCTTCGAATAGTCGAGGCGGTCGACGCCGAGGATGACCTGACGCCCCGCGAACTCGGTCCGCAGGCGGGCCACCCGCTCCGACACGTCGCTGGTGGAGGCGAGCCCGGCGAACTCCTCGAAATCGTTGGAGACGGGAAAGACTCCGGCCCGGACCGTGCGTCCATCGACCTCGAGGGGAACCACGCGTCGATCGCTTTGACCGTCGCGATCCAGGGAGACATTCGGTGCCAGCTGCTCGACGCAGTCCAGGAAGTTTCGCCGATCCCGGGCCGACTGGAACCCCACCAGGTCGAACTGGAGGAGGGAATCCAGGATGGTGAAGCGCCAGGGGAGCTTGACGAAGAGGTCGAGAGGCGGAAACGGGATGTGCAGGAAGAAGCCCAGCACCTCGCGGACGTCCCGCTCCCGGAGCTCCCGGGCCACCGCCATCAGATGGTAGTCGTGGACCCAGACGAAGTCCCCTTCCCGGATCTCGTCCTCCAGGACGTCGGCGAAGCGCTCGTTGACCCGGCGGTATACCTCCCAGAAGCGGGGCTCGAAGTTGCACTGGTTCTGGAAGTCGTGGAAGAGGGGCCAGATGACCTGGTTCGAGAATCCGAGGTAGAAGTCGTCCCGCTCGTCTGCGGTGAGCGGGACCGGCGAGATCCGGTACCCCTTGTCCTCCTCCACCTCGTCCAGGACCGACTGCAGCTCGCCGGGCTCTTCCCCGGTGGTGCCGGGCCAACCGACCCAGACGCCTCCCCGCCTTTTCACCACGGGCTCCACCGCAGTCACCAGTCCGCCCGAGCCGGGCTCCACGTGCCAGCTGCTCCCGTCGCCACCAGTCCACTTCCGGGTCAGGACCACGGGTAGCCGGTTGGACGCCACCACGAGGCGCCTCTTCTCACTTGCCTCCACCACTCCGCCTCCCTGCTCAGGCATTTGCGTGCTCCACTTCGATCTCCGGCCGCTCCACGAGGGTCATCGGGCTGCGAACCCGTCGGTCCCCGGAGTGCTCCACGTGCACGGTGCGGGTCGGGAAGGCGAAGTCGACACCGGCCTTCCGGAGGCGTCGGTACACCTCGAGATGACGGCCTGCCGCGTGTCCACGTAGGCCCGGGAGTCCGGAACGCTCATGGAGCAGACCGTCTCGAATTTCAGGGCCGAATCGCCGAAGTCGTCGAAGCGGGACCGATCGAAGCGGCTCTGCTCCTGGTCCTTCGCGATGGACCTCACGATTTCCGGGTTCGCCTTCAGGTGATCGTGTTCCGTATCATACGTGACCCCGAAGGAGAACACGATCCGCCGTTCGTCCATCCGCTTGCGGCTGCGGATCCGACTCGAGAGCGGCTCCGAGTTGGAGAAGACCACCTGCTCCCCTCCCGATGGAGCCCGTGGCGATGGTCAGGGCGCACCCGTCCGCGCTTCCCCGTCCGTCGATTCGCCGGCAGGGACATCGAACTCCTCAGCGGTTCGCGGCCCGGCTCGGGTCCAGCTCGGGCTCGGCGGGGCCTTCCATCGGCCTGCTTCCGTCCCGGCTCATCCCCGAGCCTTCTTCGGCTTCCTTCGGGGCCCCCTCCTCGCCTTCGGGTCCGGTGCGGGCGAGGCGCTGCTCCTCCATCCAGAAGGAAACGGCCAGGAGTACCGCGCCACAGGAAATGGCCATGTCGGCCACGTTGAAGATGGGCCAGTGCATGAAGCCCAGGTCCACCGGTCCCAGGAAGTCGACCACGCCCCGATCCCAGCGCACCCGGTCGATGAGGTTGCCCAGCGCGCCGGACATGACCAGAGCCAGGGAGACGAGGCGCAGGTCGTCCTTCTCGTGGGCCTGGGCGTAGAGAACGGACAGCAGCCCCAGCGCGAGCACGGTGACGGGAATGAAGAACCAGCGGGGATCGTCTCCGATGCTGATGCCGAACGCGGCTCCCCGATTGAAGGCGAGGGTGAGGGGGAGCAAGCCGCCGAAGAGCTCCAGGCGCGTCCCGTCGCCCAGCGTCTCCAGGGCCCACCGCTTGGTCCAGATATCGGTGATGAGGATCACCCCGATGAGGGTGCCGAGGAGAACGGATTTCTTCTTCACTAACGCCTCGGTGATGAGAGGGGCTTCGACGGCATTCGATGGGCCCGACGGCGGATCGCCACCCTCGCCGGACCGGATTCTTCCCGAATGTCCAATGATCCGACCCGGCGCGCCACCCCCCGGCGGGCTCGGCCCGGAGCCTTGTTCTTCCCTACGGAATCGCGTCGCGCAGGGCATTCCGGAATTCGGAATGACAGGCGACACAGGCCCGGCGGAGCTCGGCGTCGGTGGCGACCGCGGCGTCGAGGTTTCCCTCCCCTGCTTCCTCGGCCAACCGGACTCCGAGGTCGTGGACCCGGACGTCCATCTCCCGGAATCGGTTCATCTCGGAGCCCAGGATGCTGGAGATGCGTTGAAATTCGGCGGGCGGGACCCGGGGATGGTTTG
>JBKHJU010000405.1:0-2782 GCA_046537985.1 Longimicrobiales bacterium | reverse complement strand
CTTACCGTGGACCATCTGGACCTGTTGGCGCTTCCCGAGGGGCGCCGAGAGCCCGGCCGGACTCGGGCGATGGACCCATGAGACGCTCGGTACACGAGCCGTTCCGATCGGAAGGCCGGAGGATCGGATCGGACGGACGGACCATACGGGCGCCGAGGATCCGGCGCCCCGGGAAGGTCGCTCGTCTCGGGGTGACCGTCGGACTCCTCGTCGTCCTCGGGACGACCCTGAACCCCGGTGAGGTCCTGGGCCAGCTCCGGCAGGCCCGTCTCCCGTGGCTCGCACTGGCTCTCGTCGTCTCCGTGGCCCAGGTGGCGGTCTCGGCGTGGCGGTGGCGCTTCACCGCGGGCCGTATCGGGATCCCGCTCCCCTTCGGGGAGGCTTTCCGGGAGTACTACCTGGCCACCTTTCTGAACCAGGTGCTTCCCGGAGGCGTCCTGGGGGACGTATCCCGGGCGTGGCGCCACGGCCGGAGCGGCGCCTCCGAATCCCGGGAGTCCGCGGCCCGGGCGGTCCTCCTCGAGCGGGCATCGGGCCAGATGGTGATGCTGGTCACGGCCGCTCTCTGTGCAGGCGCACTCGTCCTGGGAGGGTCCGGACTCGGAGCCGGGACCGGGGCCCTGGAACGGGGCCTGGCGAGCCGGCTCGTCCCCGGCTCCTGGAGCGAGCTCCCTGGAGGATTCGCGGCGGGAGTGGCCGGGAGCGTTCTCTTTCTGGGGGTCCTGGCGGGGGTCGCGCGGCCGAAGGGGGGCCTCTTCGCAGATCTCTTCGCCGGGCTCTGGGAGCGGAGCTGGGCCGAATCCCGGCGCGCCCTCCTCTCTCCGGGCCCATTCCTGGTCCAGGTCGCCACCTCCCTGGTGGCGGTGGCCAGCTACGTCGTGATGTACGTCGTGGCCGCCCGGGCCATAGGGGTGGAGACCCCGACGCCCCTCCTCGCCCTTCTCGTCCCTCCGGTCCTCCTGGCCATGCTGATTCCCCTCTCCCTCGCCGGATGGGGTCTGAGGGAAGGTGCAGCCGCCCTTCTCTGGGCGGCGGTGGGGCTCTCCGCCACCGAGGGGACTGCCGCCTCGGTCATGTACGGGCTCCTGGTCCTGGTGTCGAGTCTTCCGGGGGCCCTGGTTCTCCTTCTCCGGCGCCCCCCGGGGTCAGGTCCAGGTCGAAGAGGACGTCCCGTCCCAATCGGAAGTGCCGGCAAGGAGGACGAAGGGCCTGGTCCAGGGTCTCCACAGGCGGGAGGGTGAGAGCCGGTCGCCCGGATCCGAGGAGGAGGGGAGCCACCGTGACGTGGAGTCGGTCGAGGGCCCCGGCCTCGAGGAATCGAGATACGGTCACCCCTCCTCCTTCCACCAGGATCCGACGCATCCCCAGGTTCCGAAGGGACCGGATCACCTCCCGGGGCTCGAAGCCGTGGGGCGGGGCATGGGGCAGGGTCAGGGTCTCCACGCCGTTCCCCGGCCACCCTCCTCCGTCCGGCTCCCGCTGGATGACCAGGGTCCGTCCGCCGGCGTCGGAGAAGATCCGGTGGGAGGGATCGAGACGTCCTTCGGGATCGAGGACGACCCGGACCGGATTCGTCCCTGTGACCTCCCGGACGGTCAGGCGGGGATCGTCGGAGGCCACCGTCCCGGCCCCCACCACGACGGCGTCCACGAGGGCCCGGATACGATGGAGCCGGCGGATATCCTCCGGCCCGGTCACATAGTGGGAGTGGCCGCTCTCCGTGGCGATCCGTCCGTCCAGGCTCTGGGCGAGCTGAGCCACGACCACCTCGGCGGGAAGGAGAAGCGGTAGGAAGAGGTCCAGAAGGTCCCGGGCGACATCGGTGGGAGGAGACGACAGCTCCCACTCTCCCGACGCCCGAACCTCGAGCCAGGCTCCCGGGGGATTGCGAGCCTCCGCGTCCGGGCGCCTCTCCCCGATCTTCGACGAAGGCACGCGGACCCGCAGGCTTCCCTCCCCTTCGGCTCCCCCGGCCGGGAGGGCCCGAAGGAGACGCCAGGCCGTATCCTCGTCCAGGGTGCTCACGTCGCGCTCGGTCCGATCCCCCGGGATCCCTCTCGTCGGGACCGATCCGGTGTGTCCCCGGGGGGCGTTCTCATCGAAGGCGCTCCAGCGGGAAGTCCAGGGCGTCCTGAACGAGGTCGGCCAGAACGTCTCCGTAGTGGGCCACGAGGCGCTCTCCGAGCTCCGCCGTGGCCGACCGGGGGTCGCCGACGACCCCCGCTTCGTTCAGGTCGCGGGCCATCCACGCGAAGGCCGAGGGACCCGTCGCCGAGAGGCGTCGCAAGTCTTCCTCCAGCTCCTCCTCGAGGGTTCCGAAGCGGGCTGCCCGGTCCGTGCGGGCCCGTTCCGGTCGCAGGTAGAGCATCATGGCCGTCTCCACCGCACCCCCGTGGATGCCCCACCGCCACTCCGATTCGGGGAGGTCCACATCGTCTGGTCGGGGAAAGCGATGGTAGTCCGCCTTCACCACGAGCATCCCTTCGTCGCGCCGGAGGGCGAGTCCCGCCGACTCCACGGCCGCCCGATTCCCACCGTGGGCGTTGAACAGCACGAGACGCCGGATCCCGTGTCGTGCCACGTCGGATCCCCTGAGGCGGATCAGCCGGGCCACGAGGTCGGCGTCCACGGTGAGAGCCCGGGAAATCCTCGTGCTCCCGGCTGGCCCCCACCGTCACCGGAGGAAGGAGCAGGACCGGTTGCTCCTGTCCGAGGCGCGCGAAGGCCCGACGGGCGATCCCCATGGCGATGTCCAGATCCGTCGAGAGGGGCAGGTGCGGAC
>JBKHJU010000404.1:0-2783 GCA_046537985.1 Longimicrobiales bacterium | reverse complement strand
GATCACGTCGAGGATCGCCGCGTGACGGTCTCTCTTCGAGACGGATCCAGCCATCAGGCGGCCTCGTCCACCATCCGCTTCAACCGCTCCGGCTCGATTCCGAGGCTCCGCTCCATCTCGGTTCCATTCTCGAAGAGAATCACGGTGGGAACGCTCCGGATTCCGAGCTCCGAGGAAATCTTCGGGGCTGCGTCCGTGTCCACCTTCGCCACCAGGATCCTGCCCGCGTTCTCCCCGGCGAGGTCGTCCAGCATGGGCGCAAGCATCTTGCAGGGTCCGCACCAGTCGGCGTAGAAGTCGACGAGTACCGGCACGTCCGCTCCCCGCACCGTCCGATCGAAGTCCTCGTCGGACACCTTGATGGGACGATCCAGGAGGAAGGGACGCCCGCACGCGCCACACCTGGGCCGCTCGCCGGCACGCCGAACGTCGACGCGGTTGAGGGTCAGGCAGAACTGGCAGCGCAGGGTGGCGCGCTTCGCTTCGTCGGTTCCCGTGGTCGTCATGATGGATGGAGTTCGAATGAAGTCTGGACGGGATCTCGATCCCGTCGGGCGGCTTGCGGTCGAAGCTCGGGTTCAAGATGGTCGAGTCGACGGTTCATCGCCAAGGAGGAGTCCAGCATGTGTCGGTTCGTCGTGTATCGGGGCCCCGAGGTGGCCCTCCGGAGCGTCGTGTTCGGCGGCAGCCACTCCCTGGTGGAGCAAGCGTACGACCCCCGTGAGCTCCTCGTGGGCCATACCAACGCCGACGGGTACGGAGTGGTCTGGTACCGCGGCGGCAATCCGGTCCGCATCGCCCGCCGCGAGCCCATCTGGTACGATCCGGACCTGGAGCGCCTGCTCGACACGATCCGGAGCGGAACCGTCGTCGCATCCCTCCGCAATGCGACCCCGGGAATGTCGATCGGCGCCGGAGGCCTGGCCCCCCTCCTGGTGGACGAATGGTGCTTCGCGCTGAACGGCTACGTCACCGGCTTTCACGACGGCATCAAGCGGACGATCCACGAAAGCCTCTCGGACCCGGTCTACCGGCATCTCCGGGACGGAAGCGACACCGAGGCCCTCTTCCTCCTCGCCCTCCAGGCCATGCGCGACGGCGCCGATCCCGCAGGAGCCCTGACCCACGTCGTTCGTCTCGTCCGGGAGCTCGTGGCGGAGCGCGCTCGGGCGACGGAAGCCGAGAGGGCCGGCATCGCCCAGCTCAACATGATCCTCTCGGATGCCGAGACCACCGCCGTATCCCGCGCCTCGTCGGTGGAAGCGACCAACTCCCTCTATCGGGCGTCCTACCGGCACTCGGACTCCGGACTTCTTCCCGGGGGTGTCGTCGTGGCATCCGAGGCCCTGGACGGCGACGAGGCGTGGGAGCGGATCGAGCCCCAGACGGTGCTGGCCATCCGGGCCGACGGCTCCGAGAAGACCATCTCCGTCCCCCTCTGATCGGCGCCGATTCCGTCCGGGGGCGGCCCCCGTTCGCCCTGGAGCGCCCCGGAGCAACGCCCTCCGAAGCGGCACCGCTCCCGTATCAGCCCGAGACCCGGCCTGCCGCCATGGCGTAGAGACCTTCCGCTCCCCGTAGCCACCGGGTCAGCTCCATTCCCGCGCCCTCCATCAGGGCCTCGACGGCCGCCCGGTCGTACTTGTGGCTCACCTCGGTGCGCACGGTCTCGCCCGCCCGGAACGAGATCCGGCACCCGTCCGGAAGACGGACCGTCTGGTCTCGATCCGATTGCAGGTGCATCTCGATCCGGTCTCTCTCCTCGTCGTAGAAGGCCCGGTGTCGGAAGGCGGCGAGGTCGAAGTCCGTGCCCAGCTCCCGGTTCAGCACGCGAAGGACGTTCCGGTTGAATCGGGCCGTGACGCCGGCGGAGTCGTTGTACGCCCTCTCCAGGCGGCCGACGGACTTGTCCGGCCCCGGTCGGAGATCCACCCCGAGGAGGAAGCGGTCCTCGGGGGTCATGACACCGGCGATCCGGGAGAGGAGCTCCACGGCGGCGGGAGCGCGGAAGTTGCCGATGGTGCTGCCGAGGAGAGCGAAGAGGGCGGGCCGACCCAGGCGGTCAAGGACGAGGGGACCCGACTCCTCTCGCCGGAGAAAGTCGGTGGCCGACATGTCGGCCACCACCGGCTCGATCCGGACCCTCGCGTAGCTTCGTCGCAGCTCCCGGGCGGAATTCGCCAGGAACTCCGCGCTCACGTCGACCGGAACGAAGAGGATCGATGCGTCCGGGGAAGACGCGCCTCCACGCGTTCCCGCTCCCTCTCCGTTGGACGAAAGCATCCCGTCCAGGATGAGCCGGGTCTTTCGTCCGCTCCCCGCACCGAACTCCACCAGGGACGAGGGTCCCAGGGTGCCGAGCCACTCCTGGACCGGCCCTTCGAGGATCCGGATCTCGGCCCGGGTCGGGTAGTACTCCGGCAGCCGGGTGATCTCCTCGAACAGCTCCGATCCCCTCCGATCGTAGAAGAACTTGGCCGAGAGCTCCTTCGGTTCGTCGAGAAGCCCCTCACGGACCTCGCGGAGCATCCCGTTTCCCGCCGCCTCCCTCATGGGACGGAGGGTCGCTTCGCTCATCTCGCTCCCCGAGGTCTCACTCATCCCGCGCCATACGGAAGCCGGAAAAGATCTGTCTCCGGATGGGAAAGTCCCAGTTGCGGAAGGTGTTCCGGATAGCACCGGGGCGGGTGGCTCAGGAACCGCCCCTGAGGACCTTGTACTCGCTCCCGAAGAAGGCTTCCGAGTACTCCTCGTACGGAAAAGTCCGATAGCCGGGATAGCCC
>JBKHJU010000403.1:0-2814 GCA_046537985.1 Longimicrobiales bacterium | reverse complement strand
CGACAGGGCCGGGGCCCTTCCGGTCCCGAAGGGGAATCCGGAGTACGTCCGTCCCATCGACGAGCCGCCGTTCTACGCCGTCCTCGGCACCACCGGGATCACGGGTCCCCACGGTGGATTGCAGGCCGACACCGGCGGACGGATCCTTTCCCGGGGCGGCCGGCCGATCCCGGGGCTCTATGCCGCCGGGATCGATATCGGGGGAATCGGCAACTACGTCTATATGGGGTTCCTCTGCTACGGAGCGGTCTTCGGATACGCGGCCGGAGCCAACGCCGCCGCCCAGCCGGAGCCCGCCGGCGGATGGGAAATCAGCCCCTTCGCTTAGGAGCGTGTCCGAGGAATGGAATCCGTACGGGAAGCAGAGACGGGTCCCGGCTCCACGCCGAAGGGCGGGTCGGAGTCGGAGCCGGTCGAGGCGGCGGTGGGACGGGTGGCGCCCGGAGGGGGGCTCACCGACACCGTCCTCGCCGTGTGCTTCGAAGCCTGGATCCTGGCCACCCTCGTCGGGGCCGTCGCCCTTCTCGGGCCGACCACGGCCTTCGCCCAGGACGGGTCGGCGGACCCGTCCGGCCAGGAGCTCTTCGTGGAGGTCCTGGGATGCTCCGGCTGTCACGGTCGATCCGGCGAGGGCGGGATGGGACCGGCTCTGGCGGAGAGCCGCCTGACCCTGGCCAAGTTCATCAAGCAGACCCGGCTTCCGGAGGAGGACATGCCTCCGTTCTCCCCCGTTCTGGCCAACGACGAGGAACTGGCCGTCATCTACGACTGGCTGACGGGCGTCGATCGAGTCGCCACCCCCCCGCCCGTAGTCTTCGAGCTGGAAGGATTCGACGAGGTTACGGCGGCGAGTCCCGACGTCGTGGCGTTCGCGGCGGGGGTCTCGGATGAAGCCGGAGCGGCGCCGTTGCCGACCGAGGCCGACCTCGCCTACCGGATCACCCTGCTGGAGCGGGACGTCAGCCCATTGACGGGAGAGTCCCTCGGAATGCGGGCCGAGGGAGAGGAAGCGTGGCGTGAGGTGGAGACGGACGGGGACGGAATGGCGATCTTCGAGCCCCGGGGCGATCGATCCGGTGTGGAGGCTATCGGACAACCGGGCGGCAGCGCCTTCGAGCTCCGGCTGACCCTGCCCGAAGGACGCTACTCCTTCGTCGTGGAGGCCCTGGACCGTGGAAGGGACGACTCCGACCCCCTGGTTCTGGGGGTCGGGTCCGCGGTCCTTGAAGTGGAGTAGCCCCCCGGACCCGCCACACACCCGATCCGGGCGAGTCCGGAGAGCGCCGTGGAAAGCACGACGGAAGTCCGCGTCAGAACGTCGCGATGGCGTTGAAGGGGCTGGCGGTGCCGCCCTCGATGGCGTTGATGTTCCAGGAGATCATGAACACCCAGCGCTCCCGCTCCGCCGCCTCCCGGGCCACGTCCTCCAGATATCCGTTGTCCACCAGGGGAAGGCCCAGGTTCACCTGGGTGAGCTGGTGGATGGGCCGATCGATCCCCTCGACGCCCGACGGCTGGACGTCGTTCACGGCGTCTCCCACCAGCACCGCCACACCCCTCTCGTGGAGCCAGGGAAGGACGGACGCGTGGAGCCCCGCGCCGGTCTCACCGTACGTCCACGGCCCGTCTTCGTCCCGCTTCGCCCACCGGCCCGTCCTCACCAGGAGCACGTCCCCGGGCTCCACCTCGACCCCGGCGTAGTCCTCCCATTCCTCCAGGTCCTCGACGAAGATCGGGGTGGAGGGCTCGAGCCACTCGACACCACGCATCCGGGGAATGTCCACCAGATAGCCCCGGGTCACGTACCCGGGTCCCATATCGTCGATGGCCAGCCTGTCGCACCCGTCGGCGGTCAGGTTCTGGGGATAGCCGTTGTAGATGACGAACTCCCCGTCCACCTCGTCCCGGTAGTGGCAGAGGGCGTCCAGGTGCGAGAGCTGGCCGTCGTGGAGGCTGAACTGGATCTCGTCCAGGGCGAAGAGGGGCTCACCGGTCTCGGGATCCACACGGCTCATCCAGTGGCGGGTCTCGCCGAAGGTCTGGCTGTCGATGGCCTCCTCCTCGGTCACGAAGTGCTGGAGGGTGACCGTCGTCCCGTCCTCGACGAGTCGGGTCGCCTGCACCGTCTTCTCCGGTGTGATCAGGTTCAGCGTGCCCTTCTCGTCGTCCGGACCCCACCGGCCCCAGTTCGACAGCTCCTCCTCCCAGCGCTCCAGGTCATCCAGCGTTACCCGGACGTTCCCGTCCTGGGTGGCCGGATGGGGTTCCTGGGCCGCCACGGCGAGGGGAATCCCCAGGAGGGCGACGGTTGCGAAACAGCCCACCAGACGGGGGCCGATAGCCTGTGTGTCTCTCAGTGAGTCCATGGTTCGCGTGGGCCGGAGGTGGGCGTGGCCGAAAGTGGTGCTTCGGAGTCCGTCGACATCCATCTGTAGGTTACGGGTCGCCGGTTTCTGGTGCAAAACCACCGATTGGGGCCGCATGGCCGCTTCTTTCGATGCTGGTTCCTACCCGTGAGATCAGGGCAGGATCGATCTCGGCGGGCTCCGGGCGCCGGGCCAGCTCCCGGCGACTCGTCAGGGAACGGCCGTCTCGAACTCCAGGAGCGCCTCGGGACCGACCCGGAGGAGGCCGGCCAGGACCCGCGGCGGCTCGATCCCCCACTCCCTCATGTCCACCCGCAGCTCCCCCTGCACCTGCACGGCTCCGCCGGAGGAATCGAGGGTCATCTCCATCTCCACCGGATTCGTCGTCCCCACCATGCTGAGGGTGCCCGTCGTGCTCACGGTGTTCCCGCCGCCCACCGTGTAGCCG
>JBKHJU010000402.1:0-2818 GCA_046537985.1 Longimicrobiales bacterium | reverse complement strand
GTCCGAGACGGGACCGATTGTCGCGACGCGAACCGCCCCTCCCTCTCGCCTCTTCACCAACTCACCGGGAAAAACCTCACCCGAAAGCCCTCGGGAACCACGTCGCTCGCCGGAACCGGCGGCGGTATGGCACTTGCACCTTGGGGTCGGTGTCCGGCGGGCGCGCTTCGGCGCCTCCGGCCGGCTCGGAGAAGCGCACGAAGTCCAGCTCGACAGGAGGGCATTAGCATGTCCATCGGAAGAATCTGCAGCCGTGTCGTCGCTACAGCGTCCCCCGACGAAAGCGTGAGAGCCATCGCGGAGCGCATGGCCGAGCACAACGTGGGTACCGTGGTCGTGGTTCAGGGCCAGAAGCCCGTGGGTATCGTCACGGACCGGGACCTGGCCATCCGCGTGCTGGGGGCCGGGCTGAATCCCGACACCGCCGTGGACGACATCATGACCGAGAGCGTCCGCACCCTGGACGAGTCCACGCCCATCGAAGAGGCTCTCACCTCCATGAAATCCAGCGGTGTTCGACGCATCGTGGTGACCGGTGAGGACGGTGCACTTGCCGGAATCATCAGCCTCGACGATATCCTGGAACTCCTGGTCGAAGAGGTGGAGAGCGTGGGTGCCATTCTCCGCGAGGAAAGCCCTCGGATGAAGGGCGGAACATGATCGAGAGAGTCCTGGTTCCCCTCGACGGGTCGTCCTTCGCGCTTCAGGCCGTCGGGCCGGCGCTGGAGATCGTCGCGAAGGGAGGGGGTAGCCTTCACCTCGTCAGCGTATCCGACCCCGATCTGGCGGGCCCCGGCCTCGCCGACGTCGAGCTGTCGTACGAAAAGGCCCTTCAGGGCTACCTGGATGAGGTCCGGAGCGAAATCCTGGAGTCCCGCGACCTGTCCGTCGAGAGTCGGGTCCTCGTCGGATCCCCCGCAGACGCCCTCATGGACGAAGTGCGAGACGGACAGATCGGGCTCGTGGTCATGTCCACCCACGGTCGGGGCCCCCTGAGTCGAATCTGGATGGGGAGCGTGGCGGACCGGGTCGTCCGGCAATCTCCCTGTCCCGTGCTGACCGTACGCCCCCAGGAAGAGCCCGAGCCCCTGGGACTCGAACGTCCGTTCCAGGTCGAGCACATCCTGGTGCCCCTGGACGGCTCCGAGGTCGGAGACGTGGTCCTGGAGCATGCGGCGGAGCTGGCTCGCCTCTTCGGGGCGGGCATCACCCTCCTCTCGGCAATCTGGGTCCCCCGGCAGATCAGCACGGAAGCTCTCCCCCACACCGAATGGGCGGACTGGGACAGCTTGCTGGAAGATCGAGCCGAATCCGCTCGAGTCCGGCTCGAGGGAATCCGGGAGCGATTGGAGGCCCGGGACCTCCGTGCCGAGGTGGTCGTGGAGAAGGAGGCCCATCCCGCCGAGGCGATCGTCGAACGCTCCCGCGCCGATGATGTGGACCTGATCGCCATGGGGACCCACGGACGGGGCGGAGTGGGACGGATGGTCCTGGGAAGCGTGGCCGACAAGGTCTTTCGCGCGTCCTTCACTCCGGTCCTCCTGGTGCGAGGGCCCGAGTAGAGGGTCACAGGGTGAGCAGGTCCGGCCGGAAGATCAGGAGAGTTCCGAGGGCGGCCATGACGGCCCCGCTGAGGAGCTTGAGCCACCGGGCCTCTCGACTCTCGAGCCGGCGGTGGCTCAGGGTGATGATGGCGACGGCCAGCACGAGGCCGTCGTCGAGCATGTAGAAGACGTTGTAGAGGGCCAGGTAGCCGTAGTACTGCCAGGACTCCAGGCCCCGTAGCGTGAGGATCTGCGTGTACAGGGCCGGAAGCCCCGCCGTGCAGAGAAGCTCCACCGCGTTGACCAGGAAGGCCAGGGAGACGACGCCGACCATGGCTCCCCGGAGGTTCTCCGCCGTCAGGATCCGGCGCACGTGGGCATAGAGGCCGGGCTTGGCCCTCTCGGGAATACCCAGGGACGGACCCTCTCCGAAGGCGAAGAAGTCCTTGATATTGATGGCGCCGAATCCGAGCCCGACGAGACCCAGCGTCACCTGGATCCACCTGGAGACCCCGAAGAGGAGGAAGACGTTGAGCCACGCAGCCATGAAGGCGAAGTAGACGATGCCGCTCACCAGGACGAAGGTGCCCCCGATGGCCGCCATGCGTCGGCGGCTCCGGACATTGACCAGGAGGGAAAGGACGAAGAGGAGGACCCACATGGCACAGGGATTGAATCCGTCGACCAGACCGATGACGGCGGTGAAGAGGGGAAGGCCGAGGTCGCTCACCCGGACCCGGCCGACGAGGGGCAGCAGCACCGTCTCGTCCCCGGCACCGACTTCTTCCAGGACCTCCGGACCGGATCCGGCCTCCGTCTCCTCTTCGGGTCCCGCCCCGTCCTGCGCTTCCGTATCCTCTTCCGGCTCGGGCCCGTCCTCCGCCTCCCGGTCTTCTCCGGATTCCGGCTCGACGAGAGCCTCGATGAGGGGTCCGCTGACCCGGGGACCGCCGAAGCCCACCAGCAGACGACCATCGGCATGGAAAGTGGGAACGCTCACCGCACCGAGCTCTCGCTCGGCGGACAGAGCCCGGAGCCGCTCCAGGGCCTGCGGGTCCTCCGTCACGTCCCGAACCACGACCCTCAAGTCGGGGCGGCGCAGCTGGAGGCCCTCCAGGTACGCTTCCGCCTGGGCACAGCTGGGGCAGCCCTCGGCGACGAAGACTTCGAGGTCCGGCGGCGCGACGCTATCGGCTACCCCGGGCTCCTGGCCCGTTCCAGCCATGGGCAGGAGCAGAAGCCCGGCCACGATCGCGGCCGCCGGAAGAGAGACC
>JBKHJU010000401.1:0-2840 GCA_046537985.1 Longimicrobiales bacterium | reverse complement strand
GCGTACGCCTGGACGATGCGGCCCACGACCTGGAGCAGGGTGACATCCGGGGCGGAAGCTGGGCCCTGTCCCGATACTGGAATCGCTACCCTCCGGGGACGGTCCACCTGGTCGTCATCGATCCCGGAGTCGGCACCGGGCGACGTGCGCTGGCGGTGGAGGTCGACGGCCGGCGCGTGGTGGTGCCGGACAACGGCCTCCTCACGAGGGTCCTGGACTCGGCCGAGGAATGGACGGCGGTGGAGACGACGAACGAGACCTTCTGGGGCCGAGACCGAAGCCGGACGTTCCACGGGCGGGACCTTTTCGCTCCGGTGGCGGGCCATCTGGCCCGGGGCGTGGCCCTGGACGCCCTCGGTCCCGGGGTGACCGATCCGGTTCGACTGGAAGAGCCCGAACCACGCCGGACGAGCGACGGAATCGTCGGCGAGGTGGTGATCGTGGACCGGTTCGGGAACCTCATCACGAACATCTCGGCGTCCGACCTGAGGTCCGTATCGGAGGGGACGGCGGTCTCCGAACCGATCGTGATCGTGGGCGGCTCGGAGAGGGAGGGTACGGACGGGAACGAGGGGGGGACGGGGGATCCCACGCGCCTTTCCCTGGCCGAATCCTATGGGTCGGTGGAGCCCGGTGGGCTCACGGCCCTGATCAACTCCGCCGACCGGCTGGAGGTGGCGGTTCGGAACGGTTCGGCGGCCCGGCGCCTGGCCGGCGCACGGGGGCTGACGGTGGAGGTTCGACGGACTCCGTAGCTGTCGATGCGCCCCGGGCAAGGTGGGGTCCATGACGACGGCGCCACCCCGGCGCCGTCACGGGTGTCGGCGAGCCCCGGTCGTCAGCTCTGGTCGAGCCAGCGCCGGTCGGCGGCGCTCAGGCTTCCCCGCCCGGATCCCGCCTTGTCGATGAGCTTGAGGACGAGCCATCCGACGAGGACGATGGGTGCCACCTTGAAGAGGAGGAAGCCCGCGATCCCGAAGGTGATGGAGAAGAGGGCGCCCACGATGGAGAGGACGATTCCCACCCCCACGAGGGCTACGAGCCCGACGAAGAAGAGCGTAAGCAGGGTCCCGATCATGGTGTCCTCCGTATGGGTCATGGGAACCCGAAGGTTCCGTTGCTTCCGTCGAGTCCTTCCTTCTGGACTCCCTCCTTCCTACCAACCGTACGCCCTTCGACCGAAAAAAGATTCACGGCGGCCCACGGGTCGAGGTCGGTGCGCCCTCGGTGGGCTCAGGGGTTCCAGCTCACGCCCACCCTGCCCAGGGCCGCGTCGACCTCCAGGGTGACCCGATGCTCCGCATCCTCCCAGTCCGGCGAGACGTAGGAGTCGCCGTCCTTGATCAGGCCCTGTGGGTCCACGGAGGCGAGGAAGGAGTCCATCTCGAGACGCACGCCGAGCCCCCGGGGGAACTCGAGATCCAGGGACCCCATCCCCATGTCGATCTCCACCGTGACGTCGCGGCGCCATTCCCCGTCGAAGCCGAGCGACATCTCGCCCAGCCCCGCGTCGACCTCGATCCGTTCCGCGTTCAGGTTGCCGAGGGAGTGGGCTTCGAAGCGGGCGGCCCCCGCCTCGATCCGAGCCCACCGCATGGATTCGGGGTTGGGCTCGGAGACCCGGAGGGTGGACTCGGATGCACCCGTCGCGAGGGCCATCTCGGAGATGGCGAGCCCTCCGAGCTCGAGGTCGGCTCGGACGGCGCCGAATCGCAGGTCCAGCTCCAGGACCACGTCCCGGGACAGCCCCAGGTCGAGGCTCCCGGCCGAATGGTCCCGACCGAAGGGGAAGCCTCCGCTCCCGCGGTCGATGTCCACGTCGAGCCGGTCGCCTTCGTACTCCACCTCGGGCTCGTAGAGCTCTTCGTCGTACCGCATCTCGATTCGGTAGAGGAGGCCTTCTTCGGCCGGGCGGACGTTGAAGCTTCCGGCGCCGAAGCTCAGGTCCACGTCCATGCGGGCCTGGTCGGTGAGCTGCCGGGACATGGTCACGGTCCGCCAGCTCTGGGCCTCGACGGGGGCGACCCCCGCGCTCGCTCCCGCGACGAGGGCGGTCATCGTCAGGACGGGCACGGTCAGCTTCGTCAGGAGGGGAACGGTCAGCTTCCCGGCCACGGGTGCGCGATCACTCACGGGACCCACCGTCCCCGTCGTCCCGGCCGCCCTCGGTCCCGGTCTCACCCGGCGTCTCGCTTCCGGGATCGCTCGAATCGTCCCGGGTCCGGCCCCCGGCTTCACGCTCCAGATCCTCCCACTCCTCGTCCCATTCCTTCTTCCACTCCTCGTCCCAATCTTCTTCCCACTCCGCTCCCTTCGGGTCGGCGACGGATTCGGCGCCCCAGGGGGTGGTTCCGGGCTCGTGCATTTCCCCGAATCCCCCGACGAAAGCGGGACGCCGCCCACCCCGGGTGAGGAGGACGCCACCGAAGCCGACGATGAGGGCGATGCAGCCCGCCAGGATGCCGACGGCGCTGAAGAGGCCGTGGATGGCACCGAGCCACGGGCCGCCCAGGAGAATGACGTTGGCGATGGCGTAGGGTATCAGGAGAGCGCCGAGCCCGGTGGCGGCGGCGTGGAGGTCGTTCTCTCGCTCGAGGAAGTCGAGACCCCGGAAGTCCTGACGGATGATCCACCGTCCGAGAAGGACGGCCACCGCCAGGTACCCCAGCCCCGCGGCCACCACGGCAGCCAGGGGGAAGAGGGGGATCCAGAGGAGCAGAAAGGGGATACCCACGATGGAGACGGCGAGGACCACGATCCCCAGGACGTAGGCCGGAATCAGGAGGAAGGTGCCGGCGAGCCCCACGAGGGCGGCTCGCCCGGGCGAGCGCTCGGTGGCC
>JBKHJU010000400.1:0-2842 GCA_046537985.1 Longimicrobiales bacterium | reverse complement strand
GCCGAGGGCCCCGGGACGGGTACCACCCGATGGCCGGCCTCGGTGACGGCCGCCACCAGCCGCTCTCCCGGATCCGAGACCAGGGGAGTGCCCGAGTCCGAGACCAGGCCGAGGTTCCGGCCTCCCTCCAGCATCTCGAGCACCTCGTCGATGCGGGAAGCCTCGTTGTGGGCGTGGAGCGAGCGCAGGGGAGCGGACAGACCCAGGTGATCCATCAGGATCCGGGTCCGGCGAGTGTCCTCGGCCAACACGAGGTCCACACGCTCCAGGACGTCCCGGGCCCGTCGGCTCACGTCGGAGAGGTTGCCTATGGGGGTGCTTACGACGAAGAGGGCGGACTCGCCGCCCTCTTCACCCCGTCCTTCCCTTCCGTCGGCCCTCACCGGCGTCGGCTCAGAGGTGGGCCTCGATCTTCTTCTGGAGCTGGGCCTTGGGCACGGCCCCGATGACGCTGTCCACCAGCTCACCATTCTTGAAAAAGAGGATGCTGGGGATGGAGCGGACGCCGAAGCGGCTCGCCGTCTGTGGATTCGAATCCACGTCCACCTTCCCCACGACGAGCCCCTGATCTTCGAAGTCCTCGGCCAGCTGCGCCACGATCGGAGCCACGATCTTGCAGGGGCCGCACCATTCCGCCCAGAAGTCCACGATCGCCAGGCCGTCGGCGTCCTCGATCTTCTCGGTGAAGTCGCTGTCCGATACCTCCACCACCCTTCCGTCGTCAGCCATCTCCGTATCTCCTTGTCATGATGTGGCGGCCCCGATACCATGGCGCCGAAGCTCGAAGCTGCGGTCACCCATGCCGGCCGGCCCTCCACGAGATTTCGAATCCATGCCCTCTCATCCCCTCGACCACGTCGCAGTGGCGGTGCACTCCATCGAAGAGAGTCGCGCGCTCTTCGAACTCGTGACGGGCAAGCCCTGTTCCCCCGTCGAGAAGCTCCCGAGCCAGGGCGTCGACGTGGCGTTCGTGGGCTCCGTCGAGCTCCTGGAGCCTCGGGAGCCCGACACGCCCGTCGGGCGCTTCCTCGAGCGCAACGGACCCGGCCTGCACCATGTGGCCTTCCGGGTCCCGGGCCTGGAGCGCGCTCTGGAGGAGTTCGAGCGTCGGGGACTCCGGGTCGTCGACGAGGGCATCCGCACCGGTGCCCGGGGGCACCGGGTCGCATTCCTCCATCCGGCTTCCACCGGCAAGGTCCTCGTCGAGCTGGTCGAGGAATCCTCTACGGCTGGTGCCCCGCCCTGATCACCGCTCCCGGATCACCTCTGCGTGATCCGTTCGAGGTCGATCTGCTCCACCATCCAGCGTTCCCCGGAGCTCCGGACCACGACGAACGGCACGTCCCTGACCGTGGTGTCGGGAAACGTCAGATTCACGCCGATCCGACGAGTCGGGTTCTCCCGTCCCGGCACCGGCTCCTCGGACACGATCCGATAGTCCTCGTGCCGCAGGATCTGGGAGATGGCGTTCATCCGCACCTCCACCTCCCGGCGCGTCGAGCACGCGCGGCCGATCCCGATCCACGAGCCCATCTTCTTGAAGGCGCACCCCAGGGTGCCTCCCGTGTCGGCGATGGGGCCCGAGGCCGTGCCGAAGACCCGGGCCATGGCATCCAGGTCGCGGGCGTTCGCGGCCTGGAGGAACCTCTCCACGGAAAGCATGGGAGCGACCGCCGCCATCTGGTCGTCGTTCACCGCCTGTGTCGCGCACCCGATGACCGAGAAGAGGAGGAATCCGAGGATCAGATGTGTTCGCACGTTCGCGTCCCTCTTTCAGGTCGCCGAGGTGGGGGCTTCCGAGCCACCGGAAGTTGTCCGAGGCGGAAGGGGTCGTCAACCTCGAGAGCCGGCCCCCACCGCCCCCGCCGCGCCCCTGCGTCCGAGCCCCGGGAGAGTGCCTAGGAAGCGACCTTCTCCACCTCGCTCGGCTCGGATTCCGACTCCAGGATCTCGAACGTGAGCCCTTCTGCTCCGGGCTCGGGAGCGACCCGCACGCGGGTTCCCCTGGGAACCGGAGCCTCCAGGAGCTGCAGGGCCAGGGGGTTCTGCACGAGACGCTGGATCGTCCGCTTCAGGGGTCGGGCGCCGAAGGCCGGATCGTAGCCCTCCCGGGCCAGCAGCGCCTTGGCATCGTCCGTCACTTCCAGCACCACTCCCTGGTCGTGGGCCAGGGTCTCGACCCGACGGAGCTGAAGGTCGACGATCTCGCGGATGTGCTCCTCGCTCAGCGGCCTGTAGACGATGACGTCGTCGATCCGGTTCAGGAACTCGGGCCGGAAGTGCTGACGAAGCTCGCTCCGAACGTGCTCCTCCACCTCGCCCCACTCGCCCGTCCCGGCACGGTCCAGGATGAACTGGCTGCCGATGTTGGAGGTCATGATGACCACCACGTTCCGGAAGTCGACGGTCCGGCCCTGGGAGTCGGTCAGCCGGCCGTCGTCCAGGATCTGGAGCAGCACGTTGAAGACCTCCCGGTGGGCCTTCTCGATCTCGTCGAAGAGGATCACGCTGTGGGGACGGCGCCGGACCGCCTCGGTGAGCTGCCCCCCCTCCTCGTGCCCCACGTATCCGGGAGGGGCCCCGATGAGACGCGCCACGGCGTGGCGCTCCATGTATTCGGACATGTCGATCCGGACCATGGCCTCCTCGTCGTCGAACAGGAACTCGGCCAGGGCCCTCGCCGTCTCCGTCTTTCCCACTCCCGTGGGTCCGAGGAAGATGAAGGAGCCGATCGGACGGTTCGGATCCTGGAGCCCGGCCCGAGCCCGGCGGACCGCGTTGGAGACCGCCTCGACGGCCTCCTCCTGACCGATGACCCGGCTTCCCAGGACCTCCTCCAGGT
>JBKHJU010000399.1:0-2844 GCA_046537985.1 Longimicrobiales bacterium | reverse complement strand
CGTTGCCGGGGGCGCGCTCCTGGTCCTGGGGGGGCGGGCTCCCGGAACAGCATCGTCCGTGCAGACCCGTCTCCCGGTCGTCCCCTCGGTGGAGGAGGCGGCCGGAACCGTGGAGGGAGTCGTGCGACTGGAAACGGCCCCGCCCGAGTCTCCTGCCGTGACGAGTCCGTACGCCCGACGCAGATATCGACCTCCCGCCAACACCGACCGGAGCCGAATCTCCCCCGAGAACGTGGTGATCTACGTTCCGGCCGACGGGACTCCGGCCGCTTCGTCCACCACCTCCGGAGCGGCGTCCGACGCTCCACCCGCGACGGTCATCACCCAGCGGGACCGCACCATCATCCCCCACGTCACGGCGATCCGGGTCGGCACCCGGATCGACTTTCCGAACGAGGACGACGTCTTCCACAACCTGTTCTCCCTCTCGGATCCCCGGCCCTTCAACCTGGGCCGCTATCCGCCGGGAGAGTCCCGAAGCGTGACCTTCGACCGCCCGGGCGTGGTCCGCATGTTCTGTGACATCCATTCGGAGATGACGGCGGTGATCCGGATCCTGGAGACGCCCTGGTTCGCCCGGCCGGATCCAGACGGACGCTTCCGGATTCGCGGGGTGCCGGAGGGCCCTCGGACCATCGTGGCGTGGCACGACCAGCTCGGAGCCGATACGGTGGAGGTGGAGGTCTCGTCCGGGATGGACGCTCGCGTCGACTTCCACCTTCCCCGCTGATCCGGCATGCCTCTCCCCCCTCGCCCCTGAGACGAGATGTCCCTCTCGCTTCGCCAGCGGATCCTCTGGTGGTCGGTCCTCAACGTTCTGGTGATCCTGGCGGTGGTCTTCTTCCTGGTGGACCGAAGCCTCCGGATCACGATCCGCTCCGGCCTCGAGGAGAACGTGGGAGCCGGGGCCCGGTTCGCCGCCGAGCTGTTCCGATCCGACGTCAGCGAGGGCGTGGACCAGGTCGAGGGACTGGCCTCGGCCCCCACCCTGCGGGCCGCCGTGGAGACCGGCGATTCGGCCACGGTACGGGCCAACCTCGAGATCCTGCTGGCCGACGTGGACGCCACCTGGCTCGCCGTCGCGAATCCCTCTGGCCGGCTCCTGGCCGGGGCGGGACCCGCTCCGGCGAGTCGGATCCGGGATGCCGACGGGCTTCTGGTCGAAGCCCGCGTCTACGACACGGCGGATCTGTGGGTGGACGACGTGGGCCTCACCGAGGTCTACGCCGGTCCCATCACCCTGGGCACCACCACCATCGGCATCCTCCTCCGCGGGCAACGGGTTGGAGCCGACGTCGTCGAGCGGCTGGAGACGGCGACCCAGCAGGAGATCGTCCTCGTCTCGGGAGATCGGATCCTGGCCGGAGGTGAAGGGCTCCCTGCCGGGAGCGACCGACTGCTCTCCGCGGCCCTCGACGCGGATTCGCAAACCGCGGGGGGTGAAGCTTCGACGGTCCGTGGCATGGTTTCTGGGACGGGTGACGCCCCCTCGACGCCCGTGCAGGAGCTGGAACTCGCCTCCGGACCCGTCCTCGGCGGAGCCGTCCCCATACTGGGAGCGACGCAGGAGCCGGTGGGTCGGATGGTGGCGCTCCGCTCCCTGGACGAAGCCATGGCGCCGGCCCGACAGCTCCGCTTTACCCTCCTGGCCGTGGCCGGGGGTGGAATCCTGCTGGCCTTCGGCTTCAGCTTCTTCCTCGCCCGGAGCGTGACCCGACCCGTGCGCCGACTCCTCCGGGAGACGGTCCGCCTCGGATCGGGCGACCTGGAGCACCCGGTGGAGAAGCGCCGGGACGACGAGCTGGGACGTCTCGCCGAGGGATTCGACGACATGCGCCGCTCCCTCCTCGAGGCCCGCTACGAGCTGGTCCGGGCCGAGCGCCTCTCCGCCGTCGGTCGGGCCGCCAGCGCCATCGTCCACGACTTCAGCCAGCCCGTGAACGTCATCCAGGGAAACGTGGAGCTCCTGGAATACGACTGGGACGATCCCGCGGCCCGGGACGAGGACGTCCGGATCATCCGTAGGGAGCTCCGGCGCCTGACCTCCATGATGCAGGAGATCCTGGACTTCGCCCGAGGCGAGGATCAGATACGGAAGACCACCGTCAGCGTCGTGGAGATGCTCGACGACATCGCCCGACGGTACAAGGTGCAGCTCGAGTCCCGCTCCATCGCCATGGACGTCGAGCACGGGTACGAAGGGACGTGGCCGCTGGACGTACCACGGACGACCCGGGTCATCGAGAACCTGGTTCGGAACGCCGCCGGCGCCATCGGCTCGGACGGCCGGATCCGGCTGGTGAGCGACACCGCCGATGGACGACTCGAGATCCGGGTCGAGGACGACGGACCGGGCCTCCCCGAGGAGCTGGGCGAGACCCTGTTCGAGCCCTTCGTGACCAAGGGAAAGGAGAAGGGCACCGGGCTCGGCCTGGCCATCGCCCGGTCCTTCACGGAGCGCCAGGGAGGAACGATCCGGTTCGACACCTCTTCCGGCGAGGGGACCACCTTCGTCCTGGAGTTTCCGGCCGACCAGGAATCCGGGGGACTCTCCGGGAGGGCATCCGCGTCCTCCCGGGGCACGTCTTCGGTCGGCGCTTCGGGCACCACGTCGGCGTCCGTCGGCGAATCCGCCTCCGACGCCGCCTCCGATCCTGCATCCGATCCCGCCGCCGCGTCATGACCGTCTCGAAGCCGCGCAAATCGTGGGGAAGCCCCGCGAGCATGATCCACCTCGTGACACCTCGATCCGCAGGGGCTCCGCTCCTCCGTGCTCTGACCCTGGCAGCTCTCGTTCTCGGAGCCCTGTCCCTCCGGACCATCGTTCCCGCTCCGGCGCATGCC
>JBKHJU010000398.1:0-2848 GCA_046537985.1 Longimicrobiales bacterium | reverse complement strand
GTACATGACCTTGGGGCGGGTGAAGGCCTCGCTCAGGAAGATCACGTCGGGGTGCTCGGCCCGGATCTTCGAGATGGTCCACTCCCAGAACGCGAAGGGCTTGGTGTGGGGGTTGTCCACCCGGAATGCCCGCACCCCCTGGTCGATCCAGTACTCGAAGATGCTGGCCAGCTCCCGCCACAGGGACTCCCACGCCGGGGACTCGAAGTCGAAGGGGTAGATGTCCTCGTACTTCTTGGGAGGATTCTCCGCGTACTGGATCGATCCGTCGGGGCGCTTCCGGAACCACTCGGGGTGCGCCTCGACGTATGGGTGGTCCGGGGAACACTGGAGGGCCACGTCCAGAGCGATCTCCATGCCGTGCTCCGTCGCCCCCTCGACCAGGGTGCGGAATTCCTCCAGGGTGCCCAGCTTCGGGTTGATCGCCTTGTGGCCTCCGGCCTCCCCCCCGATGGCCCACGGGCTACCCGGATCTCCGGGCTGGGCCGTCGCCCGGTTGTTCGGGCCCTTCCGCTTCGACTTTCCGATAGGGTGGATGGGCGGAAGATAGACGATGTCGAAGCCCATCTCCCGGATCCGGGGAAGAAGCTTCTCCACGTCTTCGAAGGTACCGTGACGCCCGGGCTCGTCGGCGGCGGAGCGGGGAAAGAGCTCGTACCAGGCGCTGAAGCCGGCTCGCCTCCGATCCACCTGCACCGAGAGCTCCCGACGGTAGGTCGTGGCCCGGGAGCGGTCCGGGTAGAGGGCCATGAGGTCGGCCAGGTCCCGGCTCAGGGCGCGAGAGCCCGGACCGTCGACCTCGCCGTCGGCCAGGAAGCGGAGGGCCCCGGCCCACTTCTCGAGGCTCCGGCGGTCCAGCCCTTCGGCCCGCCGGGCCGCCTCCTCCACCAGCCCGGCTCCGACGAGGAGCTCCTGGCTCACCTCCTGTCCGGCGTCCAGCCGCTTTTCCAGGTCCCGGCGCCAGGTCTTGAATGCGTCGACCCATGCCACGACGGTGAAGTCGTAGCGCCCCAGTCGCTCCGCCGGAAACCGGGCGTGCCAACGGTCGTTGCCCAGGTGCTGCATCTCGGCTTCCCGCCAATCATCCTCGGAGTCGTGCTTGTAGCGGAGCACGCAGCGAAGGGAGTCGTGGCCGTCGGTGAAGGCGTCGGCCTCGACGTCGACCCACTCTCCCTCGGCACTCTTCGCAGAGAAGCGGCCGTCGCCCACTTCGGGCTCGACCGCTTCGACGATGGCACGGCTGCGGCCTCCGACCGGGAGTCGATTCGTCATTCCTGTGGCGGATTCCTTTCAGAGTCGAGACTCGGGACGGATTGAAGTCGGGACGGATCTCCCTCGACGATCTCGTTTGAACGCGTACCCGGGGACCGGCGAGAGCGGTCCGTGGTATCGGGAATGTCGGGGCTCGCCTTCCGAGATGGCCGCCCCTGCCACGGGATCGGAGGAGCCGGGACGAGGCTTCCCCGGCAGCTCGAGGGTCGGACCGCAGGGATCCCCGCGCTCGCCCGGAATCCGGATCGACGGTCGGGGGGATCGAAGAAGAGCTCGTCGCTCGAGGACCGGAGCCGTTCAACGGACGAAAAAGGAGGAGCTCGATGAAGATCGTCGTCTTCGAGACCGAGCCGTGGGAGCGGTCCACCTTCGATGGCGTGGTGGAGCAGGAGGTCCACGAGATCGTCTTCGTGGACGGTCCCCTCACGTCCGCGAATGCGTCGGCGCACGCCGATGCCCAGGTCGTTTCCACCTTCATCTACTCGGAGCTCGGGAGCGACGTCCTGGCCCAGCTCCCCGGGCTCCGGATGATCTCCACCCGCTCGACCGGCTTCGATCATATCGACGAAGCGTATTGCCGCGAGCACGACGTCGTCGTGTCCAACGTTCCGGTCTACGGCGCCAACACGGTCGCCGAGCACGTCTTCGCCCTCCTTCTGGCCCTCTCCCACCACATCGTGGACGCGGTGGACCGGACCCGGCGGGGCGACTTCTCTCTCCAGGGGCTCCGGGGGATGGATCTCCAGGGCAAGACGCTGGGAATCGTGGGGACCGGAGACATCGGGCTCCACGCGATCCGCATCGCCCGCGGCTTCCTCATGGACGTGGTCGCCTACGACGTCGATCCGAAGCCTGAGCGGGCCGAGGAGCCGGGGTTCCGCTATGCGTCCCTGGAGGAATTGCTGGAGCGCTCCGACGTCGTCAGCCTTCACGTACCGCTGAACGAGAGCACCCGGCACATGATCGGCGACGAGGAATTCTCCCTCATGAAGGACGGAGTGATCCTGATCAACACGGCCCGGGGAGACGTGGTGGACGTGGACGCGCTCGTTCGTGCGATTCATGAAGAGAAGGTCGCCGCCGCCGGGCTGGACGTCCTTCCCATGGAGCCGGTGATCCGGGAGGAAGCAGAGCTTCTCCGCTCCATCTTCCACGAGCGGCACGACCTGGAGACCCTCCTCATGGACCACATCCTCCTCCGCCTCAGGAACGTGGTCATCACTCCCCACAGCGCCTTCAACACGAAGGAAGCCGTCCAGCGGATCCTCGACACCACGGTGGAGAACATCCGGGCCTTTCTGGAGGGCCGGCCGAGGAACGTGGTTCTCGGGCCCGGGGACGAGGTGCTCGGGAGCCGGGCGTGACGGAGCGGGAGGGGGCGTCCTTCTCGGTCAAGCCCGGCTACCGTCCCCCCGGGGCCGACGAGGAGACGGGCGCCTTTCTCCTCCGGGACGGCACCCGGGCTCCGTGCCTTCCCACCTCGCCCCTTCGAGGGCGCCCCCCGCTCCCGCCGGGCTCCCACCGCTCCCCTCCCCGATGCTCCGGAGAAACTCTTCCATCTCATCGGGACCCAGGT
>JBKHJU010000397.1:0-2848 GCA_046537985.1 Longimicrobiales bacterium | reverse complement strand
AGCTTCTCCTGCGTCAGGGCCGGCAGCATCCACCCCATGCGGTCGGCCTCGAGCCAGAGGGCCAGCTCGAGCTGATGGGCCGGCACCGTCTCGAAGTAGTTGGTCCGATCGAACCAGGTGGAGGCGTTCAGCGAACCTCCGGCCCGCTCCACGAGCTCGAAGTGACTTCCCTTGGGCACGTTGGCCGAACCCTGAAACATCATGTGCTCGAAGAGATGGGCGAATCCGGTGCGGCCGGGACGCTCGTTCCGGGACCCGACCCCGTACCAGAGGTTGACTCCCACGACCGGGATCGTGGAATCCGGCGAAAGGACGACCCGGAGGCCGTTGGACAGCTCGTGTCGGGTATAGGGGATGTCCAGCAACGTGGGTTTCTCCGTTCCTTGATTGGTCACGCGGTCACGGTCGATCCATCGATCACGGTCGGGCCATGAGCCGCTCTCGCAGGGCGGAGGGTGCCAGGGTCTCCTCGAGGAACCGCTCGGCCGCCTCCTCACCCGCGTCGATTCGTTCCTCCGCCTCCAGGACGGTGGCCTCGGCAACGCCTTCGGCACGCTGTCGAGCCCGCTCCAGCATCTCGTGAGCCAGATCCAGGTGTCCTCGAGAGGCGGCGGCGAGCGCCGCCAGGAGCTGGGCCTCCACGTCCTCGGGACGGTGACGGGCCCCCTCCGCCAGGTCCCGGAGGGCTTCCTCGTCCCGCCCGCTCCGGAGGAGAATCAGGCCGAGAACGACCCGGGCCCACCCGTCGTCGGGCCCCAGCCGGATGGACTCGTCCAGGACGTCGACGGCCGCATCGAGCGCGTCGTCCAGCAGCAGGGCGACCCCGAGCTCGTAGAGGATGGTCGGATTCTCCGGATCCAGATCCCGGGCCGCCTCGAGCTCCTCCAGGGCCTTCTCCGCCATCCCCTCCCGGGACAGGTAGGCTCCGTACATCCACCGGGCCAGGGACAGCTCCGGCGCCATGACCGCGGCCGTCCGAAGCGCCGCCTCGGCGTCGGGATCGTCGAAGGCCGCCACCCCGTTGCCCGCGGTGGCCAGGACGTGGGGATCGTCGGGCTGCTGGGCCAGGCACTCCTTGAAGTGATCGTAGGCCATCATGTCCAGCCCCATCTCCCGCTCGGCCACCCCCAGCCAGCAGAGGAAGTAGGGATTCCCGGGATCCTCTTCGAGAGCCGCCCGGAGATGATCCGCCATCTCCTCCCACGCATCCTCCTCGCCCAGCCGGAGGGCCTCCTGGAGGATCTGCTCCACGCCGGCCCGGGTGTCCGGAGAATCCCTCAAGCTCCGAACTTCTCCAGCCGTCCCGCATGGGCCAGCGCGAGGGACATGAGGTGCCGGGCCTCGAAGCGCCCCAGGTCACCCGTTCGGCAGGTGGATTCGCCGAAGGTGGTGGCCGTGGGTCGGGCCCACCGGGACGCCAGGAGCACCGGTACGGCGTGCCAGGAGTGGGCCCGGTAGGCCGCCGGCGTGGAGTGGTCGCCGGTGACGGCCATCACGTCGGGCTCGAGGGCGGTAATCCGGGGAAGGAGGGCGTCGATGTCCTCGATGGCCCGAACCCGCGCGGGGAAATCGCCGTCCTCGCCCCGGGCGTCGGGTGCCTTGAAGTGGACGAAGCAGAAGTCATGGCTCTCGAAGACCTCCTCCAGGAGGTCCAGCATGGCTTCGTCGCTCTCGGGCACCCCGGGGATCTCCATTCCCACCAGACGGGCCACCCCCCGGTACATGGGATACCGGGCCAGAGCGGTGGCGTGGAGGCCGAAGCGGTCCGTCACCGACGGAAACCCGTCGAAGCGGGCGAAGCCCCGGGCCAGGAACCCCTGGATCCTGTCCTGGTCCCCGAGGATCTCCCTCGACTGATCCAGGACATCCCGCACGATCTCGGAGGCCCGCTTCGACTCGTCGTCCTCCGGCGCCAGCGCGTCGGGGGGAACCCCGGTCTCCTGCGGATCCGTATCGTCGAGGCGAGCCCCGAGCCCCTCGCCCCGGAGAATGAGAACCGCCCGGTGCTCCTTCACGTGCTGGAGGAAGACTTCCGCACCGTCGGCCGGCGAGAGGGCGGAACGAACCTTCTCCACCGCCCGCGCCCCCTCCTCGTCGGACGGGCGGCCGGCCCGGCGGTCGGTCACGTTCCCGGCGTCGTCGAAGCTGGCCAGGTTCAATCGGGCGGCGACGTCCCCGATCCGGAGCTCGAAGCCGATTCCCAGGGCGCTCAGGACGCCCCGTCCGATCAGGTGACGAACCGGATCGTAGCCGAAGAGAGCCAGGTGGCCCGGGCCGCTGCCGGGGGTGATCCCCGGAGCCACCGGATCCATCATGCCCAACGAAGACCGGGCGGCCAGGGCGTCGAGGTTCGGCGTCCGGGCGGTCTCGAGCTCGGTCCTCCCGGAATGCGCGTCGGGAAGACCTCCGAGGCCGTCGAGGACGAGCAGCACGATCTTTCCGCCGTCGGGATCCCGGTTCACCTGGGCGTCGGGAAGAACGATCTCAGCCATGATCTCGCATGGAGGGAGGGTTCAGAAGGGTGTCGCGGGTGGATTCGCGTATCGTGGCGAAGCCGGACCGTCGGTCCTCCACGGAGCCCGTCCACGCCCGGCGGCGCACGGAATATAAGAGAGTGCGGGTGTGGACACAGTGCCCGGGGCCCCCGACCTCTCGCTCCCGACCGGGATGCACCCTGACGTGGCCGCGCGGGTACGGTAGTTTAAGCTTGAACTGGAGGCCCCGGGACACGACTCACTCAGGAGACGACCGGATGAGATTTCGAGACGCTTTTCTTCGATCCCTGCTTCTTCTGCTTCTCCTTCCCGGCCTCGCAAGCGCCCAATCCGTCCTCGAGCGGACCCCGAAC
>JBKHJU010000014.1:0-12465 GCA_046537985.1 Longimicrobiales bacterium | reverse complement strand
ATCCGATGGAGATCGAATCGCCGGATGCGGATGAGCACGGGCTGGGCGATCAGCAACGTCATCCACACCGCGGCGGTGACCGCATGGAGGTGGGTGTACGCCGTCTGGGCGCCGAGCCGGGACAGGTAGCTGGGCCAGAAGGCGATCAGCGCCAGGAGGAAGAACGCGGCGAACCAGGGTCCACTCCGGGCGAGATCGACGGGGCGGCGCCGGGGTGCGCCGTCCACTGCGGAGGCCGTGTCCAACGCTTCCGTCGTCACCCTCGTCATCCGGTGGCCTCCGATGGAATTTCGGCCGGCCCCGGAAGATTTCCCTCCATCCAGAATCGTCGGCTTCTCCGGCAGATTGTATGCCGATGGCGGTGGCCGCAAGACGAGGTTCCCTCGCACGGCGTCCTTGCTTCAAGCTTAAACTGTCTGCATCATGGGGATCCACTCCACTCCTTCAGAGGAGGAATCATGGATCTCCGACGGTCGATGACCTATCTGGTGGCGTCCGCGCTGGTCGTCACCGGATGCGGTGAGGTGGACACGGGTCCGACGGGTCCTTCCGGGTCCGCCGCCCTCGGCTCCGCCGATCATGGGCTTTCGCTCACGGCCGCTCCAGCAGCGGCGGGCGCCAGAAACTTCGTGGCCCCCCTCGACTCGGATCAGGAAGTGCCGTCGGTGGACAGCCGCGCCAGGGGAATGGCGCACTTCCAGCTCTCCCTGGACGGCGACGAGCTCTCGTACCGGCTGAACGTCGCGAACATCCAGGACGTCCTCATGGCCCACATCCACCTGGCGCCCCGGGGGGAGAACGGAGGGATCGTGGTATGGCTGTATCCCTCCAGCCCCCCGCCCGAGCTCATTCCGGGCCGGTCGAACGGCACCCTGGCCACGGGGACCGTCGCCGCCGACGACCTCGTCGGCGACCTGGGAGGCGAGGAGCTGTCGGCGCTGCTGGATGCCATGGAGGCGGGCGACACCTACGTCAACGTGCATACGACGGCGAATCCCGCGGGTGAGATCCGGGGGCAGATCCAGGTGGCCGGCCCTCGTTGAAGGCGCCCTGAAGTTGAACGCGCGCCGAAGAGGAATCCCTGAAGGGGAATCAGAGAGCTCCGGCGGGCTCTACGGCACGATCCTCAGACGGGGGACGAAGCGCCCGCAGCACTCGCAGACGGGTCGTCCGTCGTAGCGTCTGCCTCGAACCGGCGGGTGACACCGGCACTGCTTCTGCTCCTGAAGCCAGGCGTGCTCGCGGGACAGGACGGCCTCGCGGGTGCGCTCGGGGTAGGGGCTGCGCGTCATCGTGGGATCACTCGGTGCGACATCCGGTCGTGGGTGCGGATGACAGAGTGGACATCGAGGTGCGGTGGTGCAAGGACGGGACGGCCCCGCGCCCAGGGGGGGCGTCCTGGTCCAGGGTGCGTCCCAGCTCAGGGAGTGTCCCAGCTCAGGAAGTGTCCCGGCCTTCGACGACGTCTAGGTACTTCAGCCCGGAGCCCGTGTTCATCAGGAGGACGGTCTCGTCGGGGTCGAGCAGGCCCCGTCCGCGGAGCACCCGGGCCGCCGACCACGTGGCCGCCCCCTCGGGGCAGGCGAAGATGCCTTCCAGGGACGCCACCTCCCACATCCCCTCCAGGATCTCGTCGTCGGATACGGCGAGAGCCGTCCCGCTGCTCTCGCGCAGGATGCGCAGGACCAGATAGTCGCCGATGGCGCCGGGAACCCGGAGGCCGGCCGCGAGGGTCTCGGGGTTCTCCCACGGCTCGGCGAACTCGGCACCGTCGTGGAAGGCCCGGACTAGGGGAGCGCACCCTTCGGCCTGCACCGAGATCATCCGGGGCCTCTCCGGGCCGATCCAGCCCAGCTCCTCCATCTCGGCGAAGGCCTTCCACATTCCGACGATCCCGGTGCCCCCGCCCGTCGGGTAGACGATGGCGTCGGGAAGCCTCCACCCCATCTGCTCGGCGATCTCGTAACCCATGGTCTTCTTCCCTTCCACCCGGTAGGGCTCCTTGAGCGTGGAGACGTCGAACAGGCCTCCGTGAGTCGTCTCGCCTTCTCCGGACGTCCTCTCCCGAGCCGCCGCGGAGCTCCGTTCCCCGGCCACCGCCTCTCCAGCCCGCGCCTCCCGGGCCGCCGCCTCTCGGGCCAGACGACCCGCGTCGTCGATGAAGCCGTCGACCAGGGTCAGCTCGGCCCCGTGATACACGCACTCCGTCCGATTCGCCCGAGGAGCGTCCCGGGGCATGAAGACATGGGCCTCCATCCCGCCCTTCGCGCAGTAGGCGGCCAGGGCTCCGGCGGCGTTGCCCGCCGAGGGGATGACGAACCTCGAGAGCCCCAGCTCCCGGGCCCTGGAGACGGCGGCGGAGAGGCCCCGGGCCTTGAACGAACCGGTGGGATTCAGGCCCTCGTCCTTGATGAAGAGCCGGGAGCAATCGACGGTGGCGCCGAGGCGCCGGGCCCGGAGCACGGGTGTGAATCCCTCACCCAGGCTCACGACATGGACCGGGTCCCGGATCGGCATGACCTCGCCGTAGCGCCACATGTCGGGGCTGCGGGCTGCGAGGTCGTCCCGGGTCAGCGTCCGTGCGGCGGCGCCCAGGTCGTAGCGCGCGTGGAGGACCTTCCCGCAGGCCGGGCAGGTGGTGTGCACCTCATCGGCGGAGAACGTCCCTTCGCAGTACGTGCACTCCAGGTGGGTCAGGTGGCCGGGCATGGGAGATCGATCCCCTACGGCCGCACCCTCACGTACTTCTGGAGGTTCCGGGGAATGGGCTCGCCGCCGTAGATGTTTCCGTCCGGGTCCACCGCGACGAACTCGGCCCCGTTGCCCAGGACCTCGTGTGGATCGCCCCACATGTAGGGGATGAAGTCGTGGACCCACCCGGTCTCGGCGTCCCCGATGCGGATGCCCATCTCCCACCCCGGATTCTGCTCGTTGTCGGACTCGGAGTCGGCCACGTAGATGTTGCCCTCGCCGTCGAAGGCGATGCCGCTGGGGCGGCCGAACTGGGTCCAGACCGCCAGGACGTTCCCGTCCTGATCGAGGATCTGGACCCGGTTGTTGCTCCGGTCGCCCACGAAGACTCGGCCGTCGGGGCCGATGTCGATGGCGTGGAGGGCCCGGAACTCGCCGGGGGCCCACCCGGTTCGGCCCCACGCCTCGACGAAGGTCCCGTCGGGGGCGTACTTCACCACCCGATTGTTGCCGTCGTTGTTGTGGCCGTCGGCGACGAAGATGCTGCCGTCCTCGGCCACGGCCACGTCGCTGGGCGAGGTGAAGTGGTGGGGGCCGCTCCCCTCCTCTCCCCCGGTTCCCAGGATCAGGAGGACTTCTCCCTCGGGGCTGAACTTGACGACCCGGTGGCCCCGGGTGTCGCCTTCGGGAATCCGCCCCGACGTCGCCGAGTCCGTGACCCAGACGTTGCCCTCCGGGTCCACGTCGATTCCGTGGGGCCAGATGAAGAGCCCGCCCCCGAAGCTGGTCACCACGTTCCCGTCCAGGTCGAACTTGACCACGGGATCCAGGTCCGAGTCCAGGCACTCGTAGCCGAACATATCGAAGCCGGCATCGCAGCGGATGACGGCCCAGAGATGCTCCCCGTCCGGATCCATGGTCACCTTGCCCACCGCGCCCATCTCCCGGCCGTCAGGAAGCTGCGCCCAGTCGTCCACCAGGCGGTACGGGCTGGTGCCGTGGGTCTGGGCGGCGGCCGAACCGGCAGCACCCACCAGGACAGCCACCGACAAGAGCGCCAGAAACGGGTTCCGCGCCCCTACCACGCTTCTACTCGCGAGCACGCTCGCTTTCGGGACACTCCTCTTCGGGAGACTCACGTAGGGGATGCTCATCTCGGGGAAGCTCATCGCGAGGATACCTCGTTTCGGCTCGGTGGATCGTGGACGGCGTGCAATCGTCCTTCATCCTATGGTGGGTTCGACGACATGGCACGCGGATTCTTGTTGGCTCCCCGTCGATACGGCATACTCGATCCTGTGAAACTCCGACGCTTCTTTGCCGAGCTCCGGCGCCGACACGTCGTTCGGGTGGCGATCGCCTATGTCGTGGTCGCCTTCGGGATCTTCGAGGGAACGGACCTTCTGGCCTCATCCCTCGGGCTTCCGGGATGGACCACGACCCTCGTGGTCGTGCTGGGAATTGCGGCGTTTCCCATCGCCCTGATCCTGGCGTGGGCGTACGAGGCGAGCCCCAGCGGCATCCGCCGGGACGACGGGTCCGACAACCGACCGAACACCAGGGAACCGGTCACGGTTGGGGCCCAAAGCCGGGACGGAGCTCCGGTCGCAGCTCCGACCGGGGCGGACGTCGCGACCCCGCCCCGCTCTCTCGCGGTCCTCCCCCTGCTCAACCTCAGCAGGGACCCCGAGAACCAGTATTTCGGCGACGGTCTCGCCGAGGAGATCCTCAATCTGCTGGCGGGACTTCCCCAGCTCCGGGTCGCGTCCCGGACGTCCTCCTTCTCCTTTCGAGGCAAGGACCTCGATCTCAGACAGATCGCGGACCGCCTGGGGGTGGAGGCGATGCTCGAGGGAAGCGTGCGACGGAGCGGAAACCGGGTCCGGATCTCCGCGCAGCTCGTGGACGCCCGGACCGACGACCACCTGTGGGCCGAAGCGTACGACCGGGAAATCGGCGACGTCTTCGCTCTCCAGGAGGAGATCGCCCGTGACATCGTAGGAGCCCTCCGGCTGCGATTGAGGCCCCGGGACCGCCGATCCCTCCAGAAGGATCCGACGACGGGGAGCATCCGGGCCTACGACTTCTACCTCAGGGGACGGCAGTTCTTCTTCCAGGTGGATCGGGGAGGGATGGAGTTCGCCCGGGAGACGTTCCTGAAGGCCATCGACATCGATCCCGAGTATGCCCTCGCGTGGGCCGGCGTGGCCCAGTGCGCCGCGTGGCTGGCCACGTGGGTCGACGACACGCCGGAACGAAGGGCGGAGGCCGATACCGCCAGCCGGAAGGCGCTGGAGCTCGCACCGGACCGAGCGGAGACCCATGCCGCCCGGGGCCAGGTCCTGACCCTGGAGGAGCGCTACGACGAAGCCGACGCCCACTTCGAGCGGGCCTCGATCCTCGACCCGGGTCTGTTCGACGCCTGGTACCTCCACGCCCGGGCTCGCTTCGCACAGGGGGACCTGGAAGAAGCCGCGGAGCTCTTCCAAAGGGCCGCCGAGGTCCGGCCCGACGACGTCCAGAGCCGGGCACTCCACTCCCAGACTCTGAAGGCCCTGGGCCGCGACGACGAGGCCCGGGCTGTGGCGCGAGAAGCCGTGGAGGTCGCCGAGCGGCACCTGGAGCTCCACCCCGACGACTCCCGGGCACTCACCCTGGGCGCCGGCGCCTGGATCGACGTCGGGGACATGGAGAAGGCGATGGAGTGGGTGGAGCGGGCTCTGGAGCTGAGCCCCGACGACGTGGGAGTCCTGCACAACGCCGCCTGCGCCTTCGCCCACGTCGGGGACGTGGACCGGGCCCTCGACCTCCTGGAGCGTCGCGTCCGGGTGGGCCCCACCATGGATCGCGCCTGGATCGCCCACGATCCGGACTTCGATCGACTGAGGGATCACCCGCGGTTCACGGCGCTGTTGGACGAAACGCCCTGAACCGCGGTCCGGCCGCTCCGCCCGGAGATCCTGGCTACCGGAGCCCGAAGTAGTACGTCGTCTTTGGCAAGGACCCCACCGTCTGCTCGACCGCCAGCTCACCGGGCATGGACCACCAGCCCCGGTACCGCAGGCCGGGCGTGCTGGCCGAGCTGAAGGCGTAGAGGTCACCGGTGCCGTGGGCATAGTCCCATCCCACGCTCAGGGTGCCCGAATCCACGTACTCCGTCTCCTGCACGACCCGGTAGGGGCTCGGAAGCCACGTGGTGAGAACCAGCCGCTGGGAGTAGGTGCCCTGATGCCCGGACCACTCCATGGTCAGCTCCCCCGGTCGCACCGCGACGTAGGCCTCGTGCTCCACCCCTTCGGAGTCCACCCAGGTGGTGGGGATGGACGGAGCGATGCCGTAGGGGTCCCGGGCGGATATCAACGCGTAGAAATCCAGCTCGGCGCCGTTCTCCGGACGCTCGTATGTCTCGACCCGTGCGTTACCGTGCTTCCCTTCGACGGTGGCGCGCACCCACGTGGCGCCGGGCCCGGTCCCCGTCACCACGCCGCTCGGATCCACCGTGGCCACGCCGGTGCTTCCGACCGACCACTCCACCGGGCGCTCGAGGAGCTGCCCGCTGGAGCTCCAGGCCCGGGCGGTCATCTGTAGAGGGCCCTCGCCGGGCCAGCCTCCGGGTCCCTGGTCCACCCAGAGCCGAACGAGCTCCGGAACGACGGTCACGATCCGTACCGCTTCCGGCACATCCGGGGTCGGGACCGTGAGGCCGACCGCGGCCGAGATTCCCTCGGAGGTCGCGCGGACCTCGCCGTACCCGGGAGCCAGGGCCCGGGCCAGCCCATCGTCGTCCAGCTCGATGATCGCGGGCGTGGGCGTGCTCCACTCGACGACCCTTCCCGTGAGCTCGACACCCGCGCTGTCGAAGACCCGGGCCGCGTACTGACGAGATTCGCCGACCGGGATCACGGCGCCTCCGGGAAAGACGAACACCGAATCCACCGGGGCCGGCCCCTCGACGGGTTCGACGACGTGCACGGTCGCCGTCCCGTGGACGTCGTCTACGATGGCACGGACGAACGTCGTCCCGGGGTGCTTGGCCCGGACCGTCCCCGTGTTCGACACCTCGATCACGTGTGAATGACCGACCACCCAACGCACGGGGTGGTTCAGGACGGGCCGGCCCTCGCGATCGTAGGGCAGCGCCTGCACCCAGAGCGCCTCCCCGACTTCGAGCTCCATCTCCTCCGGGGTCAGCTCGACGGCCACGATCTCCACCCCGGACCCCGGCTCCGACGGCGAGTCCGCACCACATCCGAGGCCGCCGCCGATCAAGGCGACGAGCACCGTGCAGGGCCAGGTCCCGCGTGGTCCACGGGGAGGCTTCCATCCCCGGCCCTCCTCGGTCCCTTCCTTTCCGTGCTCGCCCATTTCGCGCAGCCCATTCCTTCCCGCTCGCGGGTACCTGTACGTGTTCATCGCCCCCTCCTCCGAATTCGATTGGCGCCCGGAAGATCGGAGCGGCCTCCGCCGCTCGACTCCGCGCCCTCGACGCTCCACGGACGGTCGCTGCCTCCGTCCGCTCGCGACGGGTCCAAGAATGCGACGGACTCCTTTCGGGACCCTTAAATCCCCGGCGTATCCGGTCTGATGAATGCGCACAACTCCATGTTCTTCAATCGTTTAAGAGGAGGTGAACTCTGCGTCGCCATTCTATCCGTCAGATGGACATTCGTGATCTGGGCTGGCGGTCCGGGCTGGTGGTCCGGGGTGGAGGGTGTCCCAGCGGGACCGGGGCGGGGTTTGGATTCCAACGAGGGGAGGGCGCGGTGCACGACGGAGCGGAGAGGAGAATGGTGGAGGCTCGGGTCCGGGCGGGCGGCGTGGACACGCCGTACCAGAGGATGGGCCGGGGACCGACCCTGTTGCTGCTGGTGGACGAGGCGGAGCCGCTGGATCGGACCGGAAACGTCGTCGAGGTCCTGGCCCGGGACTTTCGAGTCATCCGTCCCCGGCTGGTTCCTTCCGTCTGGAGCTCCGGGCGTCGTTCACGCCAGGGCGCACCCACCGGGACCCCGACCCCCATGGCCCCCGGCATCACTCCTTTCCAGTGGCTGAGGGGTCTCATCGAAGGGTTGGGCCTGGAGCGACCGGGACTGGTCCTCGGCCCCTCGGTGGCCCGCACGCTGGAGCCGTTTCCGAGTCGGCATCCAGACGAGATCGGGGCCTGGGTCGTCCTCGACCATCGAACGCTCTCCGACCTCGGGACCCCGGCGAGTCTCGCGGCACTCAAGCGTCGTTGACCCGGGGGCTCGCGTGGTGCGATCTTTCCCTGCCCGACAGGGGACGTGGTCGGCTTCCCCGCACCCTTTTCGTCTCACCCCCGCGATGCCGGCGATCTCCGACGCAGCTCCTCACCCCCCTGCCGGAGCTCCGAGCTCCGGGCTTCCGGTGGAGCTCACCACCTTCGTCGGTCGGGATCGGGAGGTCGCCGAGCTCCGTCGTCGCGTGGGCTCCTCTCGTCTTCTCACGCTGACCGGCGCCGGTGGGAGCGGGAAGAGCCGGCTCGCCCTTCGCGTCGCCCGGGCAGTGGCAACCGATCTCGCGATTCCGGTCGCCTGGGTCGAGCTGGCGGGCCTCGAACACGCGTCTCTCATCCCGCGAAGCGTGGCGACCGCCTGCGGGCTCCGGGAGGAGATTCCGGGGGGTGATCCCGAGACCCTGCCCAGGCTGCTGGGAAACCGATCCCTGCTCCTCGTTCTGGACAACTGTGAGCATCTGGTCGAATCCTGTGCGTCGTTGGTGGATTCCCTGCTCCGGGCGTGTTCGGACCTGCGAATCCTGGCCACCAGTCGAGAGGCCCTCGGGGTCCCCGGCGAGCAGGCGTGGCTGGTGCCTCCTCTCGAGCTTCCGGCCGAAGGAGTCGAGGATGCCGGCTCCCTGGCCGCGACGGAGTCGGTCCGGCTCTTTCGCGAGCGGGCGCGGCAGTCCCTGGCCTCGTGGGACCTTACGGACGAGAATGCGGCTGTCATAGGTGAGATTTGCCGCCGGCTGGACGGAATGCCGCTGGCCATCGAGCTGGCCGCCTCCAGGATGCGCGTCCTCTCCCCCGTTCAGATCCGGGACCGTCTCGGCGACGCCTTCCGACTCCTCTCGTCGGGTGATCGGCTCTCCCTGCCGCGCCACCGGACCCTCCGGGCCACCATGGACTGGAGCCACGACCTGCTGTCGGATGGAGAATGCGTCCTCCTGCGACGTCTGGCGGTCTTCCGGGGCGGATTCCACCTCGAGGGCGCGGAGGCGGTGTGCACGGACGGGCCCGGCGGGCCGCTGGATGCCCTGGAGGTGCTCGCCGGGCTGGCCGACCGCTCCCTGGTCTCGGTGAGGCACCAGAACGGCCTCGCCCGTTACTTCCTTCTCGAGACGGTGCGTCAGTACGCCGCCGAGAAGCTCGGGGAATCGGGGGAGGAGGAAGCCCTTCGAGAGCGCCACTGTCGGTGGATCGCCACCATCGTCGAGGCCGCGGAGCCCCACCTCACGGCCCGGCACCGTCCGGAGCGCGTCGCTGAGCTCACCGCCGAGCTCGACAACCTTCGCGAAGCGCTCGCGTGGTCCCAGGCCGGTGCTCCGCAGATCCATTTGAACCTGGTGGGGCGACTCTGGTGGTTCTGGTTCTCGACCCAACACTGGAACGAGGCCGCCCGATGGCTCGAGGAGGCTCTGGCGTTGCGGGAAGCGTCCGCCCCCGGGCTCGACCGGGCCCGGATCGTCTTCGCCGCGGGGGCGCTCCGGGCCCTCCGTGCCGGGGGAGCCGATGCCCGGGTCCTCCTCGAAGAGGCGACCTCCCTGGCCGCGGACGCCGGTGACCACCGCCTGGAGGCCTACGCCCTCAACTACCTCGGTCTCTCGTGGGCCGGCCGGAACGATCTCCGGGCCCGGGAGCCCCTCGAGCGGGCCGCCGCGTGGTTTCGCGCCCACGACGACCTCTACGGGCTGCGGGTGGCCCTGATCCTCCTCGGGACGTCGGCCACCGCGGAGGGAGACCTGGAACGGGCCGAAGCGTTGAATCTCGAGGGGGTGGAGATCGCCCGTAACTTCGGCCTCGGGCGAGAGCTGGCCCTCGCCCTCGGAAACCTCGCGACCGTCTACCTCGTCCAGGGCCGACCCGAACGCGCGGAACCGGTCGTCCGGGAGGCCCTGACCGCCCTGCGCCGGGATCCGTCCTACTTCGCCATCGGAAACAATCTCCAGTACATGGCGGAGATTCTGGGAAGCCAGGGCGACCCCGTCGGCGCCGCCCGGATGCTCGGAGCATCGGAAGCCGTCCGGGGAGTCATCGGAGCCCGCGCGTTTCCGTCGGACCAGGTGCGGCTGGATGCGGTTATTCCCGCGTTCCGGAACGCGGCCGGATCGTCCGGGTTCGAAGCGGCCCAGGCCGAAGGCCGACGGATGGATCCCATGCAAGCCATCGCCTGGATCGTGGGGGACGGAGCGAAAGCCCGCGGAGGGGAGACGGCAGATGAGACGGTCGTGCCGGAGAGCGGACCGGAGGGGTCCGGCACGGTCGACGCCGGAGGAGGGCCGATCGGCGGGCAGCACGCCGGGACCCGGGAGCGAGTGACCTCCTCCGACGGGGCCGAGCGCATCCCGTCCCTCCGGGTATCGGCCCTCGGTCCCTTCGAGGTCGAAGTCGGGGGCGTCGCGCTGGCGTCCGACCGCTGGCCCTACGTGAAGCCCCGGGAGCTCCTGGTCCTGCTTCTCCTGAATCCCCGGGGAAGGACCCGGCAGCAGATCGGTGAGGCCCTCTGGCCCGACTCCAGCCCGGAACAGGCCTCGAACAGCTTCCACGTCACGGTCCATCACCTCCGGAAGGCCCTGGGTCGACCGGAGTGGATCGAGAGGGAGGACGATCGATATCGGCTCGCCTCGTCGGTGGATGTCTGGTTCGACGCGGCCGCGCTCGAGTCCACCCTCCGGCGCGCACTCGGGGGGGACGCCCCGCCCGCCGCTGATCTACACGCAGCCCTGGCGCTCTACCGGGGAGACCTGCTGGAGGGCGAGCCCACGGGTCGCTGGGTGGCGGACCATCGGGACGGGCTTCGGGCGCTGTACGTGGATGGAATTCTGCGGCTGGGAACCGCCCTGGAGGAGGAAGAGCGCTGGCACGAAGCCACCGAGCTCTACGCCGAAGTCGTGGCCCGGGAAGACCTCAACGAGGAGCTGCACCGGCGGCTCCTCACGTGCTGGAGGCGCACGGGCCAGCGAGCCCGGGCCCTCAAGCACTACGAGCGGGTGGAGCAGCTCCTCAGGGAGGTCCTGGACGCGGAGCCGGAGCCGGCCACCCGGGCGCTGGGAGAGGCGCTGAAAAGCGGGTGAGGAGCCTGCGCCCGGGTCGCGGTCACGCCAGGACGTTCTCGTCCCCGGAGTCCCGGACGAAGAGGCAGGACGATCCGGTGGCGGCGAGCACCCTCCGAGCGAAGTCGAAGTCGATATCACCGGACAGACCGAAGACGTCCAGGTCGGCCGTGGGAACCCGGGCGAGCTGGTCCTCGAGTCGTCCTTCGCGGACCAGGATTCGGGCCTCCGGCATGCGGGCCAGATCCGCCACGGTCCCGAGGAAGTCCCGGGCCGGCTGGAGCTGCTCGGCGTCCTCTACCACCGAGATCACGTTCATCTGCCCATTCCAGGCCCGGGCCAGGATGTGCCCGATGAGGAAGGACATGTCCAGGTTCCCCAGGCGCATGCTGATCTCCCAGTCCGGGCTCTGATCCCGGACCCAGACGTTCACCGACTGCCTTCTTCCCAGCCGGGCCTCCGGATGGTCGGCGAAGAGGAGGATTCCGATCCCCATCCGCCGGGCCCGCCGTACCACCCGTCGTACCTCCTCCTCCTGGACCGCTTCGCCTTCGAGGGGCAGCCGGAGGAAGACGCAGTTGGGCCGGAAGAAGGAGCCGTCCAGCGCCTGCATCGCGGCCACCAGCCCCTGGCCGGGCTCCGCCTCCTCGATGAAGGTGGTCCGGGCGAAGACCCCCCGCTTGCGGAAGGCGCGGGCGAAGCCGGGGAGCTCCTTCCGCAGCCGCGTGCCCGCCTCCCCTTCCGAGAGGCCCAGGAGCTTGATGGACCCGCCCCGCGAGGTCAGGTCGACCAGGAGCGGAAAGCCCCCGCGGATCTGGGTCATGCGCTCCACGGGCACCAGGATGCTCGGCTTCCAGGAGCGCTCCGGCGACGGGGGTAGCTCGGTGACCTTGCGAGCCGCCCACTCGGCCAGGGCCACGAAGAGCCCGCTCCGCACGTCTCCGCCCGGGGCCTCGATCCGACGGCGAAGAAGGAGGACGTAGAAGGCCACGACCAGCCCCACGGCCACGAGGCCGAACACCGGCTCGATGATGAACATGGCGAAGAGACAGCCCACCGCCCCGACGAAGGACACCCACCGGGGGATCTGGAAGAGGGGGCGGAAGCTGATGAGGCCCAGGCTCTGCTCCGTGAACACCACGACGTTGATCATGGCGTAGGTGATCAGGAAGAACATGGTGATCAGGGGCGCCACCGTGTTCAGGTCCCGGAGGAGGAGCGCGAAGAAAACCACGATGCCGGTGAAGATCACCGCGTTCCGCGGCTCTCCCCGGGGCGTGCGCTCAGATAGCCAGCCGACTCCGGGGATCACGCCGCTCTCGGCCAACGCATGGAGGATGCGGGGCGCCCCGACGAGGGAGGCGAGTCCCGACGAGAAGGTGGCTCCCAGGAGACCCGCGAGAACCGCGGAGGGCCAGAGGGCCCGATCGATCATCACCGTGTAGTTCCCGACCAGCTCCTCGGGGGGCGCCGCCCGGGCCAGCC
>JBKHJU010000396.1:0-2864 GCA_046537985.1 Longimicrobiales bacterium | reverse complement strand
GGCCGCAGCAGATCTCCACGTGGGGCATCTCGGGAGGACAGGGACACCCCTTCTCGTAGACGAGCTCCGCTCCACACTTCTCGCAGACGTAACGATCTCCGACAGCACGTGACATCGAGTGCTCCCCGGGCACCGACGTGCCCGCCCAAGGTGAGTGCATGGGGTCCGGCCCGCCCGGTCCCCCCGCTCTCGTATTACCTAAGGGAGCCGCACGGGGATGTAAAGGCTCCTAGTCCTTCGCCCCCGCCGCAGCAGCAGGCCGGTGAACGGTGGCAGCTCCTACGACCCCGCCGCCTTCCGGAGCACTTCTACGTCGCCCACCCGGAATCGGCCACGGATAGACGATCCAACCGCCCTCCGGCGTGTGGAGTCACGGATATGGTGGGCATCTTGGGTGGGCAAGCGTGGCGGAGCGGGAAAGTGCGTGGGGGAGCGGCAGAGCCGTTGTCGGGTGGGCTGGGAGCGCAGGAGGCTGGATGGAAGAACGCGTCTCGCGAAGCTCGAAGAAATATTCATTGAGCCTGGATCCGAATCGGTGCAGGAAGGAGACGGCGCCAAGGCGCACGTCCCGCACCGAGCTCGGGGCTCCGGGACTCGCGGTCCGGACCGTGGAGCGGATCGCCCGAAGGAAGACGTGGAGGACTCCGGTGGCGACCCGGGGCCTGTAGTGAAGGTACGGCCGAAATCGCTTGGGAACGGGAACCTCCTGGAGCTGCAGAAACGGCAGCGAGGGGTGGACGTCGAGCCGCGGGAGGAGGAGGGCTGACCCGAGCAGTCCCCACGGGCGAGCGGGCTCGGCCCGGGGCGCCTTTCCGCCATCCCGGAGTGCCCCGTCGCGCCGCCCCGTGGTCGGATTTGCCTTCGGACCCGCTCCGCTGAATGTTGGGGTGAACCCGCTCCCCACGGTGGGAGCACTTCCCTTTCCCGGACCCCATCTTCCCGGCTCCATCCACCGTGTCGCGCTTCCGCATCCTCGTCGAGGAGCTTCGCCGGCGGCATGTCTTCAGGGTGGCCGCCGCATACGCCGTGGTTGGATGGGTCGTCGTCGAAGTCTCGTCCACGGTGGCGCCGCTCCTCCTGCTCCCGGAGTGGGTTCCCCGGGCCATCGTGGTCCTGGTGATCCTTGGGTTCCCGGTGGCCGTGGTCCTGGCCTGGGCTTACGACATCACCCCCGACGGGGTCGAGCCGACCGGAGCGGAGGCCCCTGTCGCGCCCGAGGCCCCTCGACGTGGTCCCGTGGCGCCCGCGGCCGGGGTGGCCGCCGCCCTCCTCGTCCTGGCCGCGGCGGGGGTCGTGGGCTGGATCCTGGTCCGGGGCGGATCGGACTCTGGCGACCCGGCCCTGCAGGGAGACGCGCTGCTGGCCCGCGTCGACTCCCTGGTCGACCAGCGTCGTTTCACGGAGGCCTTCGGGCTGGTGTCCCGGGCCGAGGTCGGGGGCGAGACGGTTCCCTCGACGGTCCGGGCCCGGGTCTCGGATCGCCTTACGGTGCTCACGGATCCACCGGAGGCCACGGTGTCGGCCCGACGCTTCGACGACGCGGAGTCGAACGGCACGCCGACCGAGTCGTGGGACGAGCTCGGGACCACGCCCCTCCGCGGGCTGGATCTCGCCCGGGGCGACTACTTCGTCCGCATGGAACGGGAGGGATCCGCCGCCGTCGAGCGCCTGGTGTCGAGCTCCGATGCTCGCGCGGGTCCGCCCCCGAATCAGGTCCCGGAGGTGCTTCTGCGCGTTCCCATGTTCCCGGTGGACTCGATTCCGGAGCAGATGGTCTTCGTGCCCGGGGGCGCCTACTCGGTGGTGAGCCGGAACGTGCAGGGACTCCTGGCCAACGTCGACGACTACTTCCTGGACCGGTTCGAGGTCACGAACGATGATTTCGCGGAGTTCGTGCGCGAGGGGGGCTACCGGGACCGCGAGCACTGGACCGCCCTCCTGGGAGACCCCACAGCTCCGGAGGCGGACGAAGCGCTCCGGGGCTTCGTGGACCGCACCGGGCTGCCCGGACCCCGGCAGTGGCAGGGCCAGAGCGTGCCCGATGGCCGGGGCGAACATCCGGTGACCGGGGTCACCTGGTACGAGGCCGCGGCCTACTGCAGATACCGAGGGGGCCGGCTTCCGACTCTCTTCGAGTGGGAGAAGGCGGCCCGGGACGGACAGGTATCCTCCTTCGGGGTACGGATGCCCTGGGGAACCCTCACCTCAGCCCCCGGAGGCCGGACCCGCGCCAATTTCAACGGCGAGGGAACGAGCCCCGTGGGCGCCCACCCGTTCGGGCTCAGCCCCTACGGAGCCTACGACATGGCCGGCAACGTCAAGGAATGGCTCCTGAATCCCACTGAGACCGGACGCGCCGTGACCGGCGGCTCGTGGGAGGACCCGATCTACCTCTTCACCGAGGTGGGCGGCATGGAACCCCTGAGCGTCTCCGACGCGCTCGGCTTCCGCTGTGCGCGAGGCCGCGAGAAAGGGAGCGAGAGCCCGAGCGGCGCCGGTGCCACGGAGCTCCGCGTCGCCCCCGAAACCCCCGAGTACGACCCCGTGGGCGACGCCGCCTTCGCCGGGCTGCTCTCGCACTATGCGTACGATCGGCGGCCGGTGGACGCAGAGCTCACCGAGCGCGCCGAAGGGCCCGGATGGGTCCGGGAGCGTCTCGTCTATGACGGACCCGACGATTCCCGCGTCATCGCCTACCTGTACCTTCCCACCGGGACGGAGCCCCCGTACCAGACCCTCGCGTTCGTGCCCGGATCCGACGTGTTCTACGGCGTCGGAGTGCCCGACGCCGCGGAATGGCTCCTGGCACCCGTGATCCGGTCGGGCCGCGCGCTATTCGCCGTGGTCATGGACGGCATGACCGA
>JBKHJU010000395.1:0-2867 GCA_046537985.1 Longimicrobiales bacterium | reverse complement strand
GCCCGGTAACGAGGACGAGGCCGACCTTCGGCTCGACCTCCGTGCGGCCGCGGACCGCCTCGACGCCGTCACGGATGCGGGCCATGACCTCCTCGGCCGTCCTGTCCCTCCGCCGCGGACCCGTCACGAGCTGCTGTCTGCGGACCGGCGTCCTTCATCCCCCTCGTCGAGGAAGGTCGAGAGAAGGAGAGGCCCCTCTGCTTCCTCGTCGGGGTCGGATTCGCGCCGGGTCGGCTCTTCGGTCGGCGGCTCTTCGGTCGGCGGGGATTCTACCTCGGCTTCCGACGCTCCGGACTCTTCGATTCCTGCGGAAACCGGCTCGGCCTCCGACGGAACCCTCGAGCTCCCGTGGGCTGGCGGAGCCTGGTCGCCCGCCCGGGCGTGGTCCGCTTCCGTCGCACCGGCCTCTTCCTCCAACTCGCGGGAGAAGTCCACCTGGGCCTCGATGTCCTTCACGGTGAAGTCGATCTCGAGGGGAGTGTCGTCCAGCGGCTTTCGTCCTTCCTCGACCTCGACGGCGTCCATCTCCCGCTCCAGGAGCGACCGGAACGACTTCAGGAAGCGGAGGCGCATCCGCTCCGTCTCCTCCAGAGCCTCCTGCCGCTCCGCGAGCTGCCGCTCGGCCTCTCCGAGGATCCTCTCGATCTCGGCCTCGGCCTCCTTGCGGAGGAGCTCCGCCTCGCGACGGGCCTGGACCCGCATGTCGCGCCGGAGCTCCTGAGCCGTGACCAGGGCCTCGCGCACCGCCTCTTCCCGGTTCCCCTGCTGGGAGACCTGCTCCTGGAGGCGGTCCACCCGCTCCTGGAGCTTCAAGTTCTCCTTGACCAGCTCCTCGAGGCGCTCGGCCGCCATCTCCAGAAAGCCGTCGACTTCGTCGGCGTCGTAGCCCCGGAGGACCTTTCGGAAATCCCCGCGCTTCTTCCGGACGTCCAGCGGTGTGAGATCGATCATCAGGGCCGCTCCCCGAACAGTGCCGTTCCGATGCGAATCATGGTGCTTCCCTCCTCGACGGCGATACCGAAGTCGTTCGACATCCCCATGGACAGCTCGGTCCCCTCGTACGCGGGATGATCGCCCGCCTCTTCGTGCAGCTTCCTGAGCCCCCGAAAGGTGTCCCTCAGAACCTTCTCGTCCTCCGTCAGGGGTGCCATGGTCATGAGCCCCAGCACCTCCAGCCTCGAGAGGGCCAGGAGTTCCTCCAGGGTGCGTCGGAAGTCCTCGGGAGCGAACCCGTACTTCGACGCCTCTCCGGACGTGTTCACCTGGACCAGGACCGGAACGCGCTCCAGCTCCAACTCTTCCGCCACCCTCTCCACCCGCTGTGCCAGCCGCAGGGAGTCGAGAGAGTGGAGCAGGTGCATGGACGGGAGGAGCCGAGGGACCTTTCGTCTCTGGACGTGTCCCACCATGTGCCATCGGACGTCCGGGCGCTCCACCCGGGCCACCTTGGCTTCGAGCCCACCGACCCGGTTCTCTCCGAGATCCAGGATCCCGGCCCGGAGAGCGGCTTCAGCTGCGGCGACGGGGTGTCCTTTCGTGACCGCCACCAACCGCACATGCCCCGATGCCCGTCCCGCCCGCTTCGCCGCCTGTTCCACGGACTCCCGAACCCGGGGGAGGCTGTCCGCTACCACCGTTCGGTAATGGCTCATCGATGGGTCGTCACACGAGCCCGCTCCTCACACGCGCTCCCTCACCACACGAAAAAGACCTCGCCGGCACGAACCGGCGAGGTCTTTTTCCGACGATACGGAGGGAACGCTACCGGCCGGCGGACGGCCACCCTCCGGCTATGGACTTCGGCTCGAAGTCGGTGGATCAGTTCGTCTGGAACGTGATCGGGAGCGAGATCCAGACCGGCACACGCTCCTCCCGGTTGAGGGCCGGCGTGAACTCCATGACCTCGGCAACCCGCAGGGCCGCATCGTCCAGCGCCTCCTGGCCCGAGGACTCGGCGATCTCGGTGTTCTCCAGCTCCCCCTCTTCGCTGATGAAGAACCAGACCACGACGGTGCCCCCGATTCCCGCGTCCCGGAGGAGGGGTGGATACTCCCGCGTCAGGGCACGCTGGACGTCGCCTCGGTTCCGCAGCTCGGGCCGGACGGTGTAGGGAGTGAACGTCGGCTGCGCCGACAGGTTCTGTCCCGACTCTTCCGGCGGAGGCGGAAGGTCTTCCGCCGGATTGTCCTCGAAAGTCGTGGGAGCGATGGTGATATCCTCCGACACCTCCGCCTCCGTGACCACCGGAGTCGCCGGACGGGCGATGGCGTCGGGCGGCGGCGGAATCTCCACCTCCGGCGGCAGCTCGATGTTCTCGAGCTCCTCGGCCGCGAACGAGACGTCCGCGGCCTCCATGTCCGGCCAGAGATAGAAGACTCCGAAGTGGAGGACGGTCGCTACGATGATGGAGCCCCAGAACCAGTTGGCGTAGGACTGCTTGTAGCGATCGTTGGCCGTCTCGAACTGCTCGGACGCCCCGATCTGCTCGGGTACGGCTTCTTGTGCTGTCATCGTCTCACCCTCTGCATGCGCTGCTCGACTTCGGTGGCGAACACTACGCGGACGACCCCCGCCTCCTGGAGCTCCAACTGGACCTGGTCGATGTACTGGTACGGCGTGTCGCGGTCCGCCCGGATCGACGTCACCAGCCGACGGTCGGTCTCGGAATAGAGCGGGGCAACCACGTCGGAGATCTCGGGAAGCGCGTAGGGACGGTCGTTGACGTAGACGGTCCCGTCCTGCTCCACCCAGATGTAGACGATGTTCTCACGCTTTTCGTCGATCTTCTCCGCCGCTTCCGCCTCGGCCCACTCGATGGGGATCTCCCGCGTGGTGCGGAACACGGTCGAGACCATGAAGAAGATCAG
>JBKHJU010000394.1:0-2868 GCA_046537985.1 Longimicrobiales bacterium | reverse complement strand
CCCTGGGAGGGTCCGGGTCCTGCGGGAAGGGCGAACGTTCGATCTCCGGGCCCTGCCGCACGGTCGACCGGACTCGGACCCGGCCGAGTGGACCGACGTCATCGTGGTCGAGGTCCGGAACGGCTTCGCCCTGGTGGTGCCCGATACCGACGGGGACCTGGAGCTCGGCTCGGGGAGCCCATGACCCGCCGGAAGCCCACTCGCTGCGTGATCGCCCGCGCACGCCTCCGAGACGCAGGACCCGTGAGACGAAGCTCGGCCCGAAGAGCCCCACCCGAACCGGAATAGACCATGGATCTCCTTCTCGCCCCCGGCGTCGTCATCGCCCTCGTCATCCTCGTCGGCCTGGTGGTGGCGGTGAGCGCCCTCAAGACCCTGATCATCGTGGTTCCGCCGAACCTGGCTGCGGTCATCTCGGGGCTCCGGAGGAAGGCCGCGGCCGGAGGCCCGAGGGGATACCGGTCCGTGATCGGGGGGATGACGTTCCGGATCCCCGTCATCGAGCGGGTGGACTACGTGAGCCTCGAGACCATCACCCTGGAGCTCCAGGTGACCAATGCCTACTCCAAGGGCGTGATCCCCCTGAACGTCGACGCGGTGGCCGACGTGAAGATCGCCTCGGAGCCGGAGCACGTCTTCCACAACGCCGTGGAGCGCCTTCTGGGGAAGTCCGAGCAGGAGGTGGCCCAGCTCGCCCGGGACACCCTGACCGGGTCGCTCCGGGGCGTCGTCTCCCAGCTCACCCCCGAGGAGGTGAACGAGGACCGGATCCGCTTCGCCGAGGAGGTGAACGCCGACGCATCCAACGACCTGGAAGCACTCGGCTTCAAGCTCGACGTCCTCAAGATCCAGAACGTGAGCGACGACAAGGGATACCTGGACGCCATCGGTCGAGAGCGGGCCGCCATCGCCATCAAGGACGCCGAGCGGGCGGAGGCGGAGAACGAGGCCGAGGCGCGGGAGGCACAGGAGCTGTCCAGGCAGCGCCAGGAGGTGGCCGAGGCCGAAGCCAACATCGAGATCGCCGAGGCCGACGCCCGCTACCGGGTGCGCCAGGCCGAGCTCGACGAAAAGTCCGAGACCGCCGAGCGGACGGCCCGGGTGAAGGCGGAGCAGGCCGAGGTCGAAGCCCAGCGGGAGCTGGAGAAGGCCCGTGTGGCCCGGGAAGAGGAGAGCTACCGGGCCGACGTCGTCGTTCCGGCCCGGGCCGAGCGGGAGGCGGCCGAGGAGAAGGCGAAGGCCGACGCCGCCCCCATCCGGGAGCGGGGGAAGGCCCAGGCCGAGGCCCTGGACCTGGTCATCGCCCAGGTCCGGAAGGGGGAGTCCACCGGAGTCCGGGTCTTTACCCTGGAGAAGCTGGTGGAGATGCTCCCGACGGCCATCCAGGCGGTGGACGGGATCGACATCGACCGCCTGGTGGTGGTGGATTCGGGGGACGGCGGAGATGGAGTCACCCGGGCGGCCACCTCCCGCATGGACGCGGCCTTCGGCTCCATCGAGCACCTGTTGGCGTCCCTGGGCTCCGATCCGGAGCGGCTGCTGCGGCGCCTGGTGGGAGGGGATGCGGACGAGCCGGTCTCAGCGTCGGGCGCTTCCGGCGCTGCCGGGACTTCCGGTTCCGGGGGGGACGGAGACTCGGAGGTGATTACCGGCGAGGAGGTCGAATGACGTTCTCCTCCTCGAGGAAGCCTACGATCCGGTCCCAGTAGTCGTCGAAGGAAGGCGGGCAGTCGTTGTGCCCGCACTCCATGGACACCAGCGTCGCGTCCCCCGCCGTCTCGGCCAGACGCTCTCCGTGGGAGTAGGGCACGATTCGGTCTTCCCGACCGTGGAGCACCAGGACCGGCCCCTCCCAGCTTCGCAGGACCTCGAGAGGCGCGAACCGGTCCCGGGCCAGGAAGGGCGGGATGAAGTAGGCCCGGGCCGCCAGGGCTCCGACGCTGGTGAAGGCGGACTGGAGGACGAGGGCCGCCGCCGGCCGACGGAGGACCAGCTCCGCGGCCACGCCCCCGCCCAGGGATCGGCCCATGGCCACGATGCGGTCCGGATCCACGTCTTCCCGATCCGCCAGCCGATCGTAGGCGGAGACGGCCGTCCTCATGATGGACTCCTCGGTGGGGCTTCCGGTGGAGCGCCCGTAGCCAGGATACTCGACGAGCAGGACGTGCACGCCGCGTTCGGCCAGCCCGCGAAAGGGTCCGATCCAGTCGTCGATGAAGTCCCCGTTCCCGTGGAAGAAAAGGACGACGGGCCCGGGCCTCGCCTCGGGGGAAGCCCGCGCCGCGTCCCCGTCCGGGCCGGTCGCTCCCTGCGGTCTCGCCTCCGGGATCGCTCCCTCCGTGGTCGCCGCGTTCAGCAGCCACGCCTCGGACCGACCTCCGCCGTTGTCCAGCCAGAGCTGCTCGACCCCCGGAAGGGAGTCCGCCCGGACCTCCCGGACCGGAGACATGAAGGTGCCCGGATACATCAGGCGTCGCTGCAGGAGAAACGCCACCCCGGCATAGACCAGGTAGAAGGCGACCGCGATGAGGACGATTCGCATCATGGGACCACGCGCATCACGGATGACTCGTCATGGCGTCGGATCGCTCGTGGCGGTGCGACGTCGGTCACCGGCGCTCCGGTAGATGGGGGTGGGACCGATGAGCCTTCTGCAGGGGCCACTCCCCTTCGGGGAGCTCTTCGTGGCCACCAATGACGAGAACCCCTTCCGGCGCCATTCGTTCGAGGATCCCGTCGAGAATCTCGGCCTGGAGGTTCTCCACGAAGTACGTGAAGACGAGGTTCCGCCACAGGACGACGTGGAAGGAGCCGTCGGGCAGCTCCTTCAAGGTCGCCGGTTGGTAGCGGGCCCGCCGGGCCCGGATC
>JBKHJU010000393.1:0-2890 GCA_046537985.1 Longimicrobiales bacterium | reverse complement strand
GAGGTGGAGGCGGTGATCTCCTACGAGGAGATCCCCCACATGCCCGTCTCCACGGTGGAGACCCACTCGGGCAAGCTCATCCTGGGCACGCTCGAAGGGCAGCCGGTCGTCGCCATGCAGGGCCGCTTCCATTTCTACGAGGGTTACTCCCTCGAACAGGTGACCTTTCCCATCCGCGTCCTGGGAGTCCTTGGAGCCGAGCTCCTGGTGGTCTCCGGGGCGTGCGGTGGGATGAATCCGCTCTGGAGCCGGGGAGACCTGGTCGTCCTGGACGATCAGATCAACCTCATGGGGCAGAACCCCCTCGTGGGGCCCAATCTGGACGAGCTGGGTCCCCGCTTTCCCGACATGTCCGAGCCCTTCGATCGACAGCTCCAGGAGAAAGCCGTGGAGATGGCCATGGCCCGGGGCGTGCGGCTACACCGGGGCGTCTACGTGGCCGTGACCGGCCCCTGCCTCGAGACCCGGGCCGAATACCGGATGCTCAGGTCTCTGGGGGCCGACGTGGTGGGGATGTCCACCGTGCCGGAGGTCATCGTGGCCCGGCACATGGGAATCCGTGTCCTGGGGCTCTGCATCATCACCGACGAGGCCCTCCCCGACGCGCTGCAGCCCGTGGACGTTTCGGAGATCATCCGGACGGCCCGGGAGTCCGAGCCCCATCTCACCGCCATCGTGCGGGACGTGCTTCGGGAGCTCTGAGCCGTGCCCCCGACCGGAAGCTGGACGGGCCGGGGAGGGGAAGGGAGCGGGAAGGGAGCGGGAAGCGCTTCCCTTCGGGAAGCGTTGCGGGGTCCCGGGCGAACCCTCATTAATAGCTGGCCGGGCGGGCCACGGTCCGTGGAGACACCGGCAAGCGGAAATCAGCAGGAAGATGCCCTATCGCGAACGCGGCGGGGAGGGCGGGTCGGAATCCCCGGCTCGTCACACGCCGCCGAGACCCGTCGAGCCATGCAAACGTTCAGAGCCGTGGCAGCCGCATCCGTCGCCGTCGTTCTTCTGGGCCTGAGTCCCGGGAGCGCGTCCGCCCAGGAGGCGGAGCGCCTGCCCTTCGATCACATCCACCTTCGGGTGTCGAACCCGGCCGAGGCGTTCCTCTGGTACTACCGGAACTTCGGCGGGTCGGTGATCAGCGAGGCTCCGAACCGGCTCCGCTACGGGAGCACGCGCCTGATGTTTCTTTCGGGTGAGGCGAGCCCGAGTCAGGGGAGCGCCATCGACCACATCGGCTTCTCGGTGCCGGACATCGACGAGGCCCTGGCGAAGATGGAGCGGAACGGCGTGAGCGTGACCAATCCGGTTCGGGACATCCCGGGGCTCTTCAAGCTGGCCTTCGTGGAAGATCCGTGGGGAACGCGGATCGAAGTGGTGGAAGACCCGGAGCTCCTGGGGCTGCACCACGTCCACCTGCGGTCGCCGGATCCCGAGGGTACCCTGGAATGGCTCGAAGACAACTTCGGAGGCGAGCGGCGGCAGCTGAAGGGGATGATCGACGCCATGTTCTACACGGGCTCCGGATTCAGCGACGTCTGGGTCCTGGTGCAGGAGGGGGAGAGCACCCCGAGCACCGAGCACTCCATCGACCACGTGGGGTGGCGGGTGGTCGACCTGGCCGGGAAGGTGCACACCCTGGAGGACCACGGGGTGGAGATCGAGAATCAGCCCCGCTTCCTCCCCCTTCCGGACAACACCTCGCTCTACTACTCCTATGTGGCCGGACCGGCCGGCGCCCGGCTCGAGCTGGTGCAGCGCTTCGTGGAGGACTAGCCGGCGAAGCGGCCGACCGCCGGACGAGACGCCGGCCGCCGGTTCGCCGGAAGCGGCGCACGACTGAAGCCGTTCAATTCGCCAAGCCGCGTTCCTTCGGGGGCGCGGCTCCGGCGTTTCCACAGACCCGACAGACCCAGATGAGCTACCCCGAGCTACCCGATACCCTCCTGGAGATGGAGGAGGAGATCCTCGCGCGCTGGAAGGACGAGGACCTCTTCCGCCGTACCCTGGACCAGACCGCCGGTGGGGAGCCCTTCGTCTTCTACGAGGGTCCGCCCACGGCCAACGGGCGTCCCGGGCTGCACCACGTCATCAGCCGGACGATCAAGGACCTGGTGTGCCGGCATCGGACCATGCAGGGCCGGCACGTGACCCGGATCGCGGGGTGGGACACCCACGGCCTCCCCGTGGAGATCGAGGCGGAGCGGAAGCTGGGGATCAGCGGGAAGGAGGAGATCGAGAAGCTGGGGATCGCCCGGTTCAACGAGGTCTGCCGGGACTCGGTCTTCACCTACAAGGAGGAGTGGGAGCAGCTCTCGGAGCGGATCGGATACTGGCTGGACTACACCCGGCCCTACGTGACCTTCCACCCCGAGTACGTGGAGTCGGTCTGGTGGGTCCTGAGCCGTCTGGCGGAGCGGGGGTTGCTCTACCGGGGCCACAAGAGCGTCCCCTACTGCCCCCGATGCGGCACGGCGCTGAGCTCCCACGAGGTGGCTCAGGGCTATCAAGCGGTGGAAGACCCCTCCCTCTACTTCCTCTGTCCCCTCCTGGACCAGAACGGGGAGCTGGACGAGGAGGGAAGGGCGTTCCTGGTCTGGACCACCACCCCCTGGACGGTCCCGTCGAACGTGGCCCTGGCCGTGCACCCCGAGCTGACCTACGTGGAGGTGGAGGCCGAGGGACGCCGGGTGGTCATGGCCGAAGCCCTGGTGGAGGACGTCCTGGGCGAGGACGCCGAAATCCTCCACCGGTACGAAGCCGACGCCCTGGTGGGGCGTCGGTACGCCCGGCCCCTGGAGCTGGTCCCCGAGGGAGAGGGCGCCCACAACGGCTGGACCGTCATCGCCGAGGACTTCGTCACGGCCGAACCGACCCCCGGCACCAGAAACCTCGCGAG
>JBKHJU010000392.1:0-2903 GCA_046537985.1 Longimicrobiales bacterium | reverse complement strand
GGTGAGGATCACGCCCAGCACGGGGCGATCGCCCCCGTCGGAGGGTCGCTTCGCCGCCGCGAGCGCTGCGGTATCGGGCTCGATCATTTCGAGGAAATGTCTGGACCTGGCTGAGTCGGACCGGCCCCATGTGCTCGGCGATCCGATGGAGTGGGACCGATGGCGGCGAGGACCCCTCCTCCATTCTCGGGGTCGCTGCCCGGAGCGTCAACGACGGCGAAGTCGCTTGACACCGCGAATCCACGCCACCGACTTTCGGTCGAGGGGCCGGTCCGCGCGGGACCCGGTCCGTGTCCGGTGCCTTCCGTTCCTCCCCCGCCGGGGGGGCGTCTCGGGAGGAGGGTAGGACGTCGGGAGGAGGATAGGCAGATGAAAAGAATGTCCGGCCCCGGTCTCACGGGGGGAGTCACCGTGCCCATGTTGGCCGCTCTTTCCCTGACGGGGGGCTCCTCCCTCTCGGCCCAGTACACGAGCGCCCCTCCTCCCGCGGCGTACGCCCTGGAGGGGGTCACGGTGACCCAGGGAGACGGTCAACGGACCGACGGAATCACCCTGGTCATCCGGCGGGAGTTCGTCGAGAGCATGGATTCTGCGGGGGAGGTCCCGCCGGACGCCCGGGTCCTCGAGGGGGACGATCTCTGGGTCTATCCGGGGTTGGTGGATGCCTGGGGTTCCGCCGAGCTCGATCTGCCGGCCCCCCCGGAGCCCTCGGAGACGACGGATTGGGACCCGTCCCGGGAGGCGCAGGGGTTCAACGCCCGACGGCGGGTCGTGGATCATCTGACGGCCGACGGGGAGAGCCTCTCGGACCGCCGACGGGAGGGCATCCTGGCGTCGGGGATCTTTTCCACCGAGGGCTTCATCGGTGGGCTCGGGGCCACGCTCCTCCATCGACCCGACGCCCGGGTCCCCCGGGAGCTGGTGGCGATTCCCGAGGTGGGGCTCCACATGGCCTTCTCCCCGTCCGCCACCTCCTATCCGGCGACCCTCCTGGGGGTGACGGCTCACATGCGCCAGATCTTTTCCGACGCCCAGCGGCTGAGCCAGGTGGAGATCGCGTTCCAGGAGAGCCCGAACAACCTGACCATTCCGGCGTGGGATCCTGACTTGGAGGTGCTGCGGCGGACGGCCGGAGCCGGGCTTCCCGCCTTCTTCCAGGCGGACGACGCGGAAGCGATCCGCCGGGTGATCGGATTGGCGTACGAGATCGGCTTCACTCCCGTCGTGGTGGGAGGAGGGGAAGCGTGGCGACTGGCGGCCGAGCTGGCCGAGCTGGAGGTACCGGTGCTGGTCTCACTGGATCATCCCCAGCCGGAGGTGTGGGATCCGGACGATACGGGGGACCCCGGAGCGTCTCCGGAAGAGGTCGAGCAGCTGGATCCGGCGGCGGCCCGGGAGCGGGCGCGCCTGGTGAATCTCTACTCCAACCCGGGCCGACTGGAAGAGGCCGGGGTCGAGTTCGCTCTCACGAGCGGCGGGGGTGTGGCCGACCTGCGGGAGGGGGCCCGGCGGGCCGTGGAGTACGGACTGGGCGAAGACGCGGCCCTCCGGGCCCTGACGGTCACACCGGCGGAGATTCTCCGGGTACCCTCCCTGAGCCGTGTGGTCCCCGGCTACGCGGCGAACCTCGTGGTCACCGACGGCCCCCTCTTCGAGGAGGACACGCGGGTGCTCTACGCGTTCGTCGACGGAGTGCTGGAGCGGGTGGCTGCGGGGGACGCGGAAGGGAACGGGAGCGACGACGGCGACGACGAGGGCGAGGAGGCGAACGGGCCCGGGACCGTCCCGGGAAGGGGCGGGCGATGATGCGACTTCGTGCAACGGGCATCACGATCCCGGGATCGCTCCGAAGGATAGCGTCTCCCCTCCCCGCCCCCTTCGTTGCCGCCTCCTGCCTGGCCGCCGTCCTCTCCGTCGGCGGTTCCGGGTCCGTGGCGGCCCAGGATCGACCCGCCTTCGACGTCCAGCTCACAGCGGCCCAGGCCGACTACCCCGTGGGCTCGATCTTCATCGAGGGCCTGGATTCCATCTGGACGGCCACGGGGACGGTGATCGCCGGAGGATCCATCCTGATCGAAGACGGGATCATCATGGAGATCGGCCCGGACCTCGAGGCGCCGGACGACGTGGAGGTTCTCGACGGTCGGGGTCTGACGGCCCTCCCGGGCCTCGTGGACGAGCACTCCCACACCGCCATGATGGCGGTGAACGAAGGGACCGCATCCGTCGTGCCGGAGGTTCAGGTCCTCGACGTCCTGGACCCGAAGGACTTCGATATCTACCGAGCCCTTTCCGGGGGCGTGACCACGGCTCGCATCATGCACGGGAGCGCCAACCCCATCGGGGGACAGAGCGCGGTCATCAAGATGCGCTGGGGCTCGGAATCCGGCCGGCAGCTCCTCCTTCCAGACGCGCCTCGTTTCGTGAAGTTCGCCCTGGGTGAGAACGTGACCCGGAAGAACCGCGACGAGGATCCCAGACGATATCCCGCGTCCCGGCCCGGCGTGGAGGGGATCTACGTCCAGGCCTTCACCGCCGCCTTCGAGTACGCACAGATGTGGGACGCGTACGAGACGAACCCCCAGGCCTTCCGGGTGCCTCCGAGGAGAGACCTTCGTCTCCAGGCCCTGGTGGATATCATGGCGGGCCGGATCCGGGTGCACGCCCACTCCTACCGGGCCGACGAGATCCTCATGCTCATGGGGATCGCCGAGCGCTTCGGCTTCACCATCGACGCCTTCACCCACGTCCTGGAGGGCTACAAGGTGGCCGAGGAGATGGCCGAGCACGGCGCCGCCGCCGCCACCTTCTCCGACTGGTGGCAGTACAAGCTCGAGGCCGTGGACGCCATCCCCCACAACGCCGCCATCCTCCACGAGAAGGGAGTCCTGACGGCCATCAAC
>JBKHJU010000391.1:0-2907 GCA_046537985.1 Longimicrobiales bacterium | reverse complement strand
CCGACGACCTGAGCGTGATGACGTACTACGCCCGGTCCCGGACGGAGGGCCTCAACGGCCTCGACGCCAGCTACCGGGGCCAGATCTCCTACGACGCCGACGAGTGGGGCGGGAGCCTCGGCCACCTGGTGGTGGGCGACGACTTCAATCCCGAGATGGGCTTCGTGCGGAGGAAGGACTTCCGCCAGACCTCGGCGTCCGGGCGCTTCAGCCCCCGCACCGGGTCGATCGGCTGGATCCGACAGCTCACCTTCCAGGCCGACGCCTCGTACCTGGAGAACGAGCGCTTCGGCTGGGTGGAGACCCGGGACCTGGGGGGACGCTTCGGCGTCGAGCTCGAGAACAGCGACCAGCTCGAGCTCCGCTACACCGACAGCTACGAGGGCCTCGTCGCCGATGCCCGGATCTCCGGCGCCACCATCCCGGCGGGTCGCTACTCCTTCTCCGACGTCCAGGCGAGCTTCAACCTCGGGCCCCAGCGCTCCTTTCGGGGCCGCCTCTCGGTGAGCCGGGGGGACTACTTCGGGGGCACCCTGACGTCGGCGGGGCTCGGCGGGGGGAGGATGGAGGTGACCCCGCAGATCTCGGTGGAGCCGAGCATCTCCTTCAACTGGATCGACCTTCCCACGGCCGTCGTGCCCGGCCGCTACGACCAGCACGTGGCCGTGACCCGGGTCACCTACACCATGAGCCCCAGGGCCTACGTCAGCGGACTGGTCCAGTACAACTCGAGGACCGAGCAGGCCAGCGCCAACCTGCGCTTCCGGTGGGAGTGGGCGCCGGGGAGCGAGCTCTTCCTGGTCTACACCGAGGACCGGAGCACCGATGTGCTGGACCGGTGGTCTTCCCTCAGAAATCGGGGTTTCGTCATCAAGGTGAATCGGCTGCTGAGCCTGTAACCCCTCCGAAGTCCCCTGCGGAATCCCTTCCGATCGGCCCTTACACCGGGATGGCCGTGACGTACGCACGCTCCCTCCAAGTGGCGTCCCCCACCAGCCTTCCCTATCTTCGCCAGACGCTGGACTGCACCCTGTAGAGATTCGTCAGCGCAGGTTCCACGGACATTCCGCCGAACCGGGTGGCCTGGGCGAACGTCCTGACGATGCCCCTGAAGGACGCGATCCTATCACTCGGTATCGGAGACCCGATGTCTTCACGTCACGCCGTGGGCCTGGCCCTGGGAGCCGCCTTCGCCGCCCTCGCGGCCCTTGCCGCTTGCGAGGACCTTCCCTCCGCTCCCGAACGGCCCGAAGAGACGGCCCGATCCGATCCCGGCGACACCGGGTCCCAGGATGGCGGGTCGGGGCTCGTTTCCTCCCGTGCCCACATCTTCGACCCGGAGACATCGCCGCTGGTGTCCACCGCCGAGCAGATCGACGCCGGAGAATATCGCTTCCGCACCTCCGAGCCGATCGCAGACTCGGTAATTCGCGACGACGTGGTCGTTGCGGTGGTCGACGGCGAGCCCGAGCCGCGACGGGTCTTGAGCGTCGAGACGGACGGCGGGGTGCTGGTCCTCGAAACGGGTCCCGCCCGGTGGGACGACGTGTTCAACAGCGGAACCTACGGCGCGACCGCACCCATCGGTCCCGGCTCGGCCACGTCCAGCGGTGGCGCGAGTCTGCCCGTCGTGAACTTCGCCGGGGATCCCGAGATCCCTCCCGTGGAAGGTCGCTTCGAGCTCGACCTCTGCGCGTTGACGGACTCGATCCTCGGGGACGAGACGCTCTGCGGCGTGGAGCAGGAGCTCTCGGCCACCCTCGGGGTCACCGTCGAGCTCAGTGGCACGGTGGACTCTCTGGCCGTTCACGACGGCACCATCCAGACGACGGGAACGATGAGTCTGGAGATGACGGTGGACGCCGGCGGAGTGCGGGGTGGCAGCCGTCCCGTCTTCGCTCCGTGCGACCGCGGTGCGTACTCGGGGTGCCTGACCACACCCACCGGCGCCGATTTCATCGACTGGCTCCGACGCTACGCACCCCAGATCCCCGACGGATCGCTGCGGCCCGTGCGGGTCTGTATTCCCGGCACTCCGGTTCGTGTGCAGTCCGGATACTGGGAGGGATGGACCTGGAATCCCGCTCGCTACGAGGAGTGCCGCGTCACAGACGAGGGTGAGCTTCCGGAAGTCGTTCCACCCTCGCTCCAGGGTGCGCAGGGCATGATCCAGCCGCGCATCCGGGGCTCCATGACGCCCTACGCGAAGGGATCGGGGAAGCTCCGGCTCAGGGTGCCGATTCCGAAGCTCGGGTACTCCGCTGGATTCGTTGTCCACACAGGAACCGAGCGGATCCAGCTCGAGGGCGAGGTATCCGTGGGGGAGTTCGTCGATCTGAGCCTCGAGGCCCTGAACGCCGCCGCGTCGGTGCCCATCACCTTCGACGAGGAGATTCGGGTCCTCCAGACCTGGACGCCCGATGCCGGGTGGACCTCCGAGACCGAGCCCCTTCGGACCAACCAGGCCGTAGGGCTGACCCCGGAAGAAAATCCCGACTCCATCATCATCCGGGGGGGGCCCGTCGTCGGGGCGACCCTGGATCTGGAGGTCGTCGGCGGCCCGATAACCGACCTGCTGGGCCTCGGGGCGAATGTGGGCCTCGAATTCTCTCCCCTCAACGAGGCCGTGATCAAGCGGGAGCAGGTCCATCCGACCGATCCGGAGATCGACAACCTCCGTCAGGTCCAGGACGCCCTCTACGAGCTTCGGCCGTCGGCCGGCATCGATCTTCCCGCGGACTTCCTCCTTCCGGACGGCCCCCTCACCTACGACACCATCTTCGAGTTCGGGCGGGCCCGGTCGAGCGATCAACTGGGATTGGCCCACGGACTCATCGTCGAGACGCGGACGGACGGGACCGAGATCGATGCGGACGGCTACACCGCCGTGGTCGACCGCTACGACAC
>JBKHJU010000390.1:0-2910 GCA_046537985.1 Longimicrobiales bacterium | reverse complement strand
ACCCCGTCCCTGGCCCGCTCGTCGGGCTCCTTGTCCAGGAGGTCCTCCCCCTTGTAGAGGACCTCTCCCTCGGTGGCCTCGTATCCAGGGTGACCCATGAGGATCTTGGCCAGGGTGCTCTTTCCCGAGCCATTTGGACCCATGACGGCGTGGATCTCACCCTTGCTCAGCTCGAGGTTCACACCCTTGAGAATCTGGAGATCCTCCTCGGTCACCTTTGCGGAAAGGTTCTCGATCTTCAGAATAGGAGAGTCGCTCATCATCGCCTTGGGCTCGAAACGCCCCGAAGGGCGCGCCCTTCCTCGGGACAGTTATCAAGAATGATTCTTCTTTTCATGAAGCTAGAAAGGAGCCCCGGGAGCGTCAAGGCTCCGGCGGCTCCTTTTCCCCGCGGTCATTCACCGGTTTCCTCGGCATGCCGGCGCCGGGTTCCGGAGACCCCCGGGGGTGGATTGAAACCCGCCAGCGGGCACTCCGTTCCAGGGTTTCGCCGGTGAGCCCGGGAACCGTCGTTCTCGGCGACGAGCCCTGGGTCGTGCTCGGGGGCGGAGGCCTGAAGGGACTCGGCCACATCGGTGCCTGGCGAGCCATCCAGGAGCGGGGACTCGAGCCCGCGGGAGTCGTCGGGACCAGCATCGGAGCCCTGGTGGGCGTGTGCGTCGGTAGCGGGATGGAGTGGAAGGAGCTCGAAGAGCTGGCGCGGGCCCTGGAGCGGGAGGACATCGTACGGGTCCGGCGCCGGGCCGTGTGGATCAACGGCGTGAAGTCCTCGAGCCTCTATCAGGGAGAAGCCCTGAGGGAGTACCTGGAGTCCATCCTGCCCATCGACGACTGGTCCGAGCTCCACTTTCCGGTCCAGGTCAACGCCGTCGACCTGGGGACGGGCGAGACCGAGTGGTTCGGGACCGGTGCTCGCACCGACGTCTCTCCGCTCGACGTGGTTCTGGCCTCGGCGTCGCTGCCGGTCCTCTACCCTCCGGTCCAGGTCGACGACCGTTTCCTGGTGGACGGAGGCGTGGGGGACGCTCTTCCCCTGGGTCGGGCCGCCGACCTCGGCGCCACGGGAATCGTGGGGGTGGACGTGGGGTCGACCCGAATCGCCGACGCCGGGGCCACGGTGGAGCGGGGAATGGTGGCCATCCACCAGCGGGTCTTCTCGCTCATGGCGGGGCGGCGGCGGCGGGCCACCGTCGAAGGCTGGACCGATCCGCCCCTGGTCTTTGTGCGGCCACGTCTCGCCGGGTACTCGGGCTTCGAGTTCGACGCCGTCTCGTACTTCCTGGACGAGGGATACCGGGCTGCGAGCGAGGCACTCACCGAGTCGTCCGAGGCCACCGGGACCGGGATTCCTGGTCCGGAACCCGGCGAGCGGGCCCCGGACGAGAAGGGGGGGTCATCGTCGTAGAGCGAAGGACTCCATGACGGCCTGCCGCGTGTCGGGGCTCGACCACCGCCGGGAGAGATCTTCCCGTTCCTCCAGCGAGTGGACGAACGCGTCCATGACCCGGCGGAGGCTTCTCTGGTCGTGGCGCAGGTCCGAGGGGGAGAGGTCGAGCCGATCCCGAAAGGCCCGCCCCAGGGAGGCCGCTGTCGCGTAGCCCAGGCGGAACGCGACCTCCTCCACGGTCACGTCCGATCCTTCCAGCATCCGGGCCGCCTGGAAGAGTCGCCCCCAGAGGAGGAGGTGTCGCGGAGACGGGAGTCCCCGGCTCCGCAGCTCCCGGGAGAGGGCTCGGGGAGAGAGGCGCATCGCCCTGACCAGGTCCGGTACCTGGGGACACTCTTCGGCGTGGGCGATGGCCCAGCGAACACAGCGGATGCCGAGAGGCGGAAGGATGCCTTCGAGGGCGTCGGCGACCCGCTTGGCGAGCCACGACGAGAGGGCCATCTCGACCCGTCCGCGGAGCTGCCGGTGGTCGTGATCGGCACCGGCCAGGATCACGCCGTCGACCCCCATCCGGCCCAGGTAGTAGAGGTCGAGCTCCCGTCCGGTGAATTCGCCGCTGACGATGAGTGCGGTGGAGGGGAAGCGCCGACGGAAGTGGAGGATCTCCGGAAGGGAGACGGGATCGAAGGAATTGTGCGGGTCCACGATGCACCCGTCCAGCCGACCGTCCACCATGGTGTCCCAGAGGTCGGTCCAGCTTTGGCAGAACGTGAGTTCGTGGTACTCCCGTAACGCGTCGCTGAGACGCGCTCGACTCCGGGCGTCCGGTTGGAAGAGAGCCAGAGCAGCCACGGTCGACGGGGATCGGGAACCGAAAAGGCGACGCCTTCAAATTGTTCCTCGCATTGACGAACATCAAGGCATGAAGGCGAACACGAACGATCGACCCCGCGGCGACGATCCACTCGGGAGCGGCCGGGCGAAGGCCGGTCTCGAGGAGGACGACTCGGTGTCCGAGCGCGGGTTCTCGATGGATGCCAAGTCTCCTGAGGCCCTCTCGCTGGAAGAGGCCCGGGCTCTCGCAGCCGGGCTCCGGGAGGAGATTCGCCGGCACGATTTCCTCTATCACGTGGAGGCCCGCCCCGCGATCTCCGACGCCCGGTACGACGAGCTCTTCCGGCGGCTGCGTGCTCTGGAGGAGGCGCACCCGGAGCTGGTCACCGCGGACTCTCCCACCCGGAGGGTCGGGGCCGAGCCCCTGGACTCCCTTCCCACGGTCGAGCACGCTGCGCCCATGCTCTCCCTGGACTCCACCCAGGATGAGGACGCGGTTCGTCGCTTCGACGAGAGGGTGAGGAAGGTCCTTGGAGACGACGTCCGCTACATCCTGGAGCCGAAGCTGGACGGCGCCTCCCTGGAGCTGGTCTACGAGAAGGGAGTCCTGTCCCGGGCGGTGACCCGGGGCAACGGGATCCGGGGCGAGGGGGTCCGGGGAGCGGGCGACGTTCGGGTGCTTGCCGCGG
>JBKHJU010000389.1:0-2923 GCA_046537985.1 Longimicrobiales bacterium | reverse complement strand
GGTGAGCACCACGGGAGTGCCTGCTCCTGCATCGAGAGCTGTGTGGTTTCGGCGTCGGTGGTGGCTCCGTCGCCCGAGAGGTCCGTCTCGTCCGACGACTTCCCCGACATCCGGACCCACGTGGCCCAGCGGGGGTCGGACGATTCCGAGCTGACCCCCCGCCATTCCCCCTTCGAGCTTCACCTTCCGAACGCTCCACCCGCGGTCCCTGCCGGGGCCGCGATCCCCAGCTAGAGCCCGAGCCTGACGAGCGGGTCGGAGCGGCGTCCACGCGACGCGCTCCCCCTTTCGACGTCGACACGTGCGAGCACGGTCGTGTTCGTCACCCCTGCGCATCTGCCCGGGGCTCGGATCTCGCGGCCCCTCTTTCGAGAGCTCATGAGCTTCTTGTTCTCACACGAAAGAGAGGTGAAGCGTGTCCATACGTTTACAGCGTCGTGCCCCCGGGCATGGCTCGGCTCCGACCCGGACCGAGGGCGTCGTTCGGGCTGGTGTCATCCCTGTTCCCCTTCGCCGCGGGGGGGTCTTCCTGGCCGCCCTGACGCTTTCGACCCTGTGGGTGACCCTCTTCCCCGCGACGGGGGAGGCCCAATCGACGGGGCGCATCCTGGGCCAGGTGATTTCCGCGGAAACCGGTGAGGGACTCGAGAACGCCACGGTCTTCATCCAGGGCGTGGGGCAGAACACGCTGACCGGAGCGTCCGGGCGGTTCCTGTTCTCGGGCGTTCCGCCGGGAGAGCACACCCTGACCGTGGAGCGACTGGGCTACGGCACCGAAAGCCGGACGGTCCAGGTCGAAGGCGGGGCCGCGGCCGATGTCGAAATCGAGCTGACCGAACGGGCCGTCCAGGTCGCCGAGATCCTGGTCACCGCGACCCGGGAGGCCCAGCTCGTATCGGAGATCGCGGCCAGCGTGGGAGTCGTGGGGCGGGAGGCTCTCGCAGGGGTCCGGCCGTCCCATCCCTCCGAGGTCATGAACGACGTGCCGGGCGTTTGGGTGAACCAGACGTCGGGCGAGGGGCACATGACGGCGATCCGACAGCCCCTGTCCACGGATCCCGTCTACCTCTACCTGGAGGACGGCGTCCCGACGCGGTCCACGGGCTTCTTCAACCACAACGCCCTATACGAGGTCAACGTCCCCCAGTCCCAGAGGATCGAGGTCATGAAGGGCCCGGCGAACGCTCTTTACGGGAGCGACGCCATCGGGGGAGTGATCAACGTGGCCACCCGGGCACCCACGGGGGATCGGTCGGCCGAGGCCACCCTCGAGGGAGGCGAGCACGGATACGGACGAGTCCTCGCGTCGGCCAGCGACACGTGGGGCGAGCACGGGGTGCGGGCGGACCTGAACCTCACACGGATGGACGGTTGGAGGGAGGGGACGGCGTATGACCGGATCGCTGCGACCGCCCGGTGGGACGCGGTCGTCGGCGGCGGCTTCTCGGCCAAGACGATCCTCTCGTTTTCCCGCATCGATCAGAACACCGCCGGCAGCTCGGCCCTATCCCGGGAGGACTACCTCTCGAACCCCACCCTCAACTACACCCCCATCTCCTTCCGGGAGGTCGGCGCCCTGCGCCTGTCCACGGAGCTGGAGAGGCGGAGCGGCGACTGGTCGTTCAGCGTCACGCCCTTCTTCCGATCCAACTCCATGGACATTCTCCCGAACTGGTCCCTGACCTACGACCCGGCCGTCGGGGAGACGGACAACCGGTCGTACGGGGCCCTGGCCAAGGTCCGGCGGGACTTCGGCGACCTGGGCCTTCGCGTCGTGGGCGGGGTGGACCTGGACTACAGCCCGGGTGGGCGGGTCGAGACCCGGGTGAGCCCGGTTCGCGAGGGAGCGGTCTTCACCGACTTCACCCTGGCCGACCGGCTCTACGACTACGACGTGACGTTCCGTCAGGTGGCCCCGTACCTGCACGCCGAGCTCGCGCCCACGGACCGTCTCAACCTGACGGCGGGGCTCCGGGCCGACTTCCTGGGTTACGACTACGAGAACCACCTGTCCGTGGTCAACACGGGGAGCCACCGACGGCCGCCGGACGCCAGCCCGACCTTCCAGGCCGTCAGCCCCAAGTTCGGCGCGACCTTCCGGGCGGCTCCGGCGGTGAGCCTGTTCGGGGCGGTGCGACGGGGCTTCCGGGCTCCGGCCGAGGGAGATCTCTTCCGTCAGGGCTCGGCCCAGAACACCCTGGGCCTCGAGCCGGTGAAGACGTGGAGCTACGAGGCCGGTGCCCGGGGGACGCTCGGTGACCGGATCCGCTACGACCTCTCCGTCTACGCCATGACGAAGACCGACGACATCCTGGGCTACGAGCTGCCCGACGGGAACCAGGAGACGGTGAACGCCGGCGAGACCCGCCACCGCGGAGTGGAGCTGGGTCTCGGTGTCGGGATCACCGACGACCTTCGGGTGGACGTCGCCTACACGGTTGCCGAGCACACGTACCACGAGTGGAGCCCCGAAGAGGGCGTGGACTTCGCCGGCAACGAGATGCAGTTCGCGCCCAACCAGATGGGAAGCGCCGACCTGTCCTACGAGCCGAGCTGGCTTCCCGGCGCCCGTGCATCGCTGGAGTGGGTCCGGGTCGGCCCGTACTGGGAAGATCAGCAAAATGAGCACGAGTACGAAGGACACGACCTGCTGAACCTGAATCTCCGGTACGCGGTCACGGACGGGCTCGAGTTCTTCGGACGCCTGGAGAACGTCGCCGACGAGCGCTTCGCCGAGCGGGCCAGCTACAACGCCTTCAGGGGGGAGGAGCTGGCTCCGGGGCTGCCCCGGACGCTCCGGATCGGAGTGTCGGTCCAGTGACCGGCTTTCCGACGAGGACCCGCCCGGCGGGCCCCGTCCTCCAACGGAGGCCGGACGGGGAGGGAGGTTCCCCATGAGCAAATCGGAAGTGACCGAGAGGGA
>JBKHJU010000388.1:0-2924 GCA_046537985.1 Longimicrobiales bacterium | reverse complement strand
ACCCCCTGGCGTCGATACGGAGCGCCGTGGAGCAGCTCACCCGCCCGACGCTGGACGACGACGACCGGGGCACCCTCCGGACCCTCGTCGTCCGGGAGTCGGATCGCCTCTCCCGGCTCCTCTCGGAGTTCATCGAGTTCTCGGCCGTACGGATGGGGAACGCAGAGGCCGTGGACCTCACAGCCCTGGTCCGGGATGCGGTGGCGGTGGTGCGTCAGCACCCGGACTCGGGGGAGAATGTGAAGATCGTCTGCTCGGGGTTGGATGAGCCCCTGTTCCTTCCCGGAGATGCGGACCTGCTCCACCGCGCCGTCTTCAACCTGGTGCTCAACGCCGTCCAGTTCAGCGACCCGGGATCCGAGGTCGTCGTCGAGCTGCGCGGCTGTCGTCCGGGATCCAACCCGCGGGGCACGAAGATCGAACACGCCGTTCGTCTGAGCGTGCGCGACCGGGGGGCCGGCGTGGATCCGGAGGAGGTCGGCCGGATCTTCGATCCGTTTTACACCACGCGTCCGGGCGGGAGCGGGCTGGGGCTCGCCATGGTGCATCGGGCCGTGGAGGCCCATGAAGGCGCCGTCTTCGTCGACCAGCCCCCGGGCGGAGGAACCGAGTTCGTGATCTTTCTTCCCGGTCGGAGCGAGGCACCGATCTCATGACTTCCAGCAACAGCGCCTCCACCCGGATCCTCCTGGTGGACGACGAGACCAGCATCCTCGACTCCCTCGAGATCCTCCTGAAGGGAGAGGGATACGACGTGACCACCGCCGCCGGTGGCCGGGCGGGGCTGGAGGCCCTGGAGCACGACCGGTACGACATCGTGGTGTCGGACATCCGCATGCCCCACGCCTCGGGGATGGACATCCTGTCGAAGGCCCGGGAGACGGATCCGGAGACCGCCGTCATCCTCATGACCGCCCAGGCCTCCCTCCAGTCCGCGGTCCGGGCGGTCAACGAGGGAGCCTTCTACTACATCCAGAAGCCCTTCGCCAACGACGAGCTCCTGGCCATCTGCCGGCGCGCCGGCGAAGCCCGCCAGCTCAAGGTGGAGAACAAGGCGCTGAAGAAGGAGATTCGCCGGCGGGACCGGGGTCGGGGAGGTCGACCCGTGGGAAAGAGCCGGGCGTTCGTCGAGGTGCTGGACCTGGCCGAGACGGTGGCGCCCACCGACTCCACCATCCTTGTGAGCGGGGAGAGCGGGACGGGGAAGGAGGTGGTCGCCCGCTACATCCATGCCCTCTCGCCCCGCTCCGAGGGCCCCTTCGTGTCGGTGAACTGCGGGGCCCTCCCCGAGGGACTGCTCGAGAGCGAGCTCTTCGGCCACGTGGAGGGGGCGTTCACCGGAGCCGTCCGGGACAAGGACGGGCTCTTCGTCGCCGCCGAGGGGGGGACCTTCTTCCTCGACGAGATCGGGGAGATGAGTCCCGCCACCCAGGTGAAGCTCCTCCGGGCCCTGCAGGAGCGGGAGGTGATCCCGGTGGGGTCCACCGAGGCAATCCCCGTGGACGTGCGCATCATCGCCGCCACCAACGTGGACCTCGAAGAGGAGATCCGCCGAGGGTCCTTCCGGAGTGATCTCTATTATCGGCTGAACGTCATCTCCCTGCACCTGCCCCCCCTGCGGGAGCGGAAGGAGGACATCCTCCTTCTGGCCCGCCACTTCCTGCACCGGATCGGCCCAGCCGCCGCTGAAACCTCCGGGGACGTGGACGGTTCCGAAGCGGAGGGAGCGGGAGGCCGAGCAGGCCCGGAGGAGGCCGGGGACGGGGCGGGCACCGGCGGAAAACCGGGCGACACGAGGAAGGCGGGCGGGAAGAAGGGAGGCGGCGCCCTCATCCTCAGCGAAGAGACCCGGGAGGTCCTGGTCGAGTACGACTGGCCCGGAAACGTGCGGGAGCTCGAGAACGCCCTGGAGCGGGCCGCCATCGTCTGCGAAGGAGACACCATCGAGCCGGACGACCTTCCGGATCGGGTCCGGGAGGCTCCGGCTCCCAAGCTCGTGGACGACCGACTCCCCCCCAATCCCACCATGGAGGTCATCGAGCAGGCGTACATCCGGTGGGTGCTGGAGAAAGAGGAAGGCAACAAGACCCGGGCCGCCGAGGTGCTGGGCATCGACCCGTCGACGCTGTACCGTAAGCTGAACCGCTACGGTCTTTCCGACAGCTGACGAGGAACGCCATGAGCAGCGTCCATCCCGGCGTCGCTTCCGACCCCGACCCCAGGACGAGGGGCCCCAGGGATCCGGACCTTCCCTGGGACCAGGTCACCCTCTCGGTGGTCATGCCGGCCTACAACGAGGCCCGCACCGTCTCGGAGATCCTCCACCGTCTCCGGGGGGTGCCCCTGAACCTCGAGGTCATCGTCGTGGACGACGGCTCGACGGACGGGACCCGGACCCTTCTGAGAAAGCTGGAGGAGGACGGGTACGTCGACACGCTCGTATTGCACGACGAGAACCGGGGAAAGGGAGCGGCGCTCCGAACCGGATTCGGGCGCGCCACCGGTGACGTGGTGGTCGTCCAGGACGCCGATCTCGAATACGATCCCCGGGAGCTTCCCGTCCTCTTGGAGCCGATCCTCCAGGGGAAGGCGGACGCGGTCTACGGATCCCGCTTCCTGGGCGGCCCGCACCGGGTCCTCTTCTTCTGGCACAGCGTGGGGAACCGCTTCCTCACCCTCCTGTCCAACATGTTCACGGACCTGAACCTCACGGACATGGAGACCTGCTACAAGATGATCCGGGCTCCCCTCCTCGAGAGCTTGCCCCTCGTGGCCGACCGGTTCGGCTTCGAGCCCGAGGTCACGGCCCGTCTGGCCCAGGCCGGAGCCCGCATCTACGAGCTGCCCATCAGCTACCACGGCCGCTCCTACGCCGAGGGGAAGAAGATCAACTGGAAGGACGGCGTCGCCGCCCTCTGGTACAT
>JBKHJU010000387.1:0-2928 GCA_046537985.1 Longimicrobiales bacterium | reverse complement strand
TGCTCGACGCCCTGGACGGGGCCCTGGACGAGGAGCCCCTGCGGCGGGAGCTGGCCGGAACGGTGTTCCGGCACATGGCGGGTTACGACCTTGCCATCGCCGAGTTCCTGGAGGAGAAAGGTGTCCTCACAGACTCCCTCTCCCTGGGCCTCCAGCGCCTACAGACCCTGCGCTACGGGGAGAACCCCGATCAGGAGGCGGCCTTCTACGCCCCGGTCGGGCCCGAGAGGAGGGGACTTGCCGCCCTGGAGCAGAGGCACGGGAAGGAGCTCTCGTACAACAATCTCCTGGACCTGGACGGGGCCCTCCTCTCCCTGGCTCCCTTCGCCTTCTCACCCCGGCCGGCGGTGGCCATCATCAAGCACACCACCCCGTGCGGGCTGGCGGTGGGGGACACCCTTCACGACGCCTACGAGAAGGCCCTGGCCACCGACCCGGTGAGCGCCTTCGGCTCGATCATCGCCGTGAACCGCCCTATGGACGAGGAGACCGCGGCCGCCATCCACGAGCACTTCGTGGAGTGCGTGGTGGGCCCGGCCTTCACCACGGAGGCCTTCGACATCCTCTCGAAGAAGAAGAGCCTGCGACTGCTGGTCTATCCGTCGGTGGACAAGGCGCTGGGGCTGGAACCCGAGAACGACGAGTGGTGGGACCGGGCCTCGCCCGAGGTCCGGGGTGCCGCCCGCTTCCTCGCGGCCCACTCCCGCATTCCCGAGTCCCGGGTCTACCGGAGCGTCTACGGGGGCACCCTGGTCCAGACCCCTCCGGTTCCCCCGTTCTACACGGCATCCGGGGTGAAGTGGGAGGTGGTGACGGAGCGGGAGCCCACCGCTCCCGAGTGGGACGACCTCCGCTTCGCGTGGGGGGCCGTCTTCGGTGTGAAGTCCAACGCCATCCTCCTGGCCCGGAGCGGGGCCACGCTGGGGATCGGGGCGGGTCAGACGAGCCGGGTGGACGCCTCGAAGATCGCCGTGCGGAAGGCCGGGGAGGCCGACCTCGAGCTGGAGGGGAGCGTGCTGGCGTCCGACGCCTTCTTCCCCTTCCGCGACGGGGTGGACGCCGCGGCCGAGGCCGGGGTCCGGGCCATCGTCCAGCCCGGCGGCTCGATCCGGGACGAAGAGGTCGTCGACGCCGCCGACGAGCACGGCATCGCCATGGTCTTCACGGGGCGGAGGTCGTTCCGCCACTGAAGGCGCCGCTGAGGCGGCGGGGTCAGGGCTGCGACCGTTCGCCCTCGCGACTCCGGACGACTGTGGCCGAGGGACCCTGGATCAAAATTCCCTGCAGGGGCCCACGATGAGGCTCCGGACCAGGCCGGGCCGGACCGTGAAGCTCCCGTCGGGTCCGCTGATGGAAAGGGGCTCGCTTCGATCCAGCGCCTCCTGAAGGTGGGCGGCGGACTCTTCCGGGGTCGAGGCGTCGTAGTCCGTCAGCCGGATTCTCTGGCGCCACTCGATCCCACCGACGGTCGTCACCCGGACCACCGCGCACTCCTCCGCCGGGAGGGCCTCGTCCGCGGTCGCCGGGTCCGGAGGAACCGGGGGTTTCACCCGGGGTGCCATGCGCTGGCCGGTTCCCATCTCGCGGGCGTCTCCCGGTTCGCCCGCCCCCGCCTCCGCCAGCTCGGCTTCAAGCGCCGGAACGCCGCCCAGGCGTCTCCTCCGCTCCGTCGGATCCTCTGCCGGGACCGGCGCGTACGGCGGCATCACCCGCGAGGCGGCCACGTACTGGTAGTACGGTCGCCCGTCGATCAGGAACGGTCCCCGAAGAGGGCCGTGGATCGGCCTCTTTCCGGGCCCCGCGTCCCCGGGGGGCTCGCGCCAGCTATTGGCCGTCCCGTTCGCCCTCGTCTGGGCGTTGATGGGAACCCGCTCGGTCCGGCCCCGACGCGGCTCGTTCGCCGTCCCGTTGGCGCGGGTGAGGGCGTTGATGGGAATGCGAGCGCTGGGTCGCCGGGCGGTGAAGCCGTGGGTCAGGTGACCGTACGAGCCCCCGCCCCCGGAGATGCGTCCGAAGGAGTTTCCACCCCCCCTGTCCGCGGAGCCGCTCTGGGCCTCACCCGCTCCCGGCACGAATAATGCGGGTATGAGCAGGACGATCGCCGTCGTGCAGGCTCGTCTGCCGGCGGTTTCATGTCTCATGTGTGGTTGATACCCGCGCCGAAGCCGGCGGTTCGGCCCGGGGCGGGAAGGAAGCCGGGGACGCTGATCCGGGAGCATGGAACGCTCGAGGTGACGAAATGCACCACGACGGATGTGACGATACGGAGTGCATGATCGTCCTTCATGATGCAGGACCGGAGAAACCAGCAACCGAACCAGGTGATTCCCATCTCATGAGCAACCGAATCCTCGACTGCCTGGACGGGCGACGTTCCAGCTTCGAGCTCTCGTCCCACGAGCTCCGGCTGTTGAAGAAGATCGAGGCCGGCCTTCGTGCTCGCTCTCGGGACTACGGGAGCAGCGAGGCACTGGATCGCCTGTGCAGCCCGCCCTCGGCCCGGTCGAGCCGTTACCCATCGAATCCATCGCGCCCCGACGCCTCGACCTCACCGGACCGGTCGGCCCTCTCGGCGTTCCTGGAGAGAAGCGCCCGGCGCAGGCTGAAGGCAGGGTAGGGCGACCGGAGACCCCGCCTGTCCCGGATCGGATCCCGGCCATCGGGCCTCCGCTCCCGACGATCCGGTCTCCGCGCTCTTTCCGTCTCGTTCCGGGGCGGGTACGGGGAGCACCCGCTCTCCTCTATCTTTCAGAGAGCCGGAGGCGTGGCGGAGCTGGCGAAGGTGGAGGAGGCATCGACATCGAGGTCTCGAACGTGACCGTGGGGCTCACCCGAGGAGACATCGCCCGCCAGGCCGACGTGGACACCGTCGTGAACGCGGCCAACGCGGAGCTGAGGATCGGGGGAGGCGTCGCGGGCGCCCTGCAC
>JBKHJU010000386.1:0-2939 GCA_046537985.1 Longimicrobiales bacterium | reverse complement strand
GACGACGCCCAGGGCCGCCAACGCGACCACCACGGCCAGAATGGACCCCGCCAGGGCGATCCCTGTCTCCTCGGGCTCCCGCTCCGTGTCCATCACCCGCTCCCCGGGCGCCCGGGCCTCGCTCGTGATGAAGAATTGGGGAGACACCTCGAAGGCGTGGCGGAATCCCCTTCCCGTCTCCAGCACGAGAACGTCCCCGAGCCGAAGGACGATCTCGTTCAGGGGCTTCTTCACCCGGGCTCCTCCGCGTCGGACTCCGGTCACCCGGGCACCGAACCGCTCGGGAAAGTCGACCTCCTCCACGGTCCGCCCGATGAGGCCCGAACCCTCCCGAACCACGACTTCGTGACGCTCGGTGTCGGCGCCCGCGTGACGGTGAGTCCTCGGGCGGAGCGCCATGGTGAGGTCCGACAACGCCTCTCCCGTGCCCTCGGGACCCGCTCTTTCGGGCTCCTCCTCGCCTTCCACCCGTTCGTACTCGAGAATGTCGCCCTCGCTGAGCTCTTCCTCCACCTCGGTTCCCCCGATGAACTCGTCTCCGCGCTGAACCCGGATCAGGCTGTGGCCGGGAAGGGCTGCCAACCCCGACTCGTACAGGGACTTTCCCGCCACCGTGGATCCCTCCTCCACCTCCAGCTCGAGGAGGGGGCCGCGCTCCCGACGCTCCGCCTCCCGCACCTCCTCTCGCTCGGGAAGGAGATTCGGAGCCACGAAGACGAGATACAGGAACCCGACCAGGGCGACCGGAACTCCCACGGCCGCCAGCTCGAAGAACGCAAACCCTTCCATGCCATGGGACTGGAGAAGGCCGTGGGTCACCAGGTTCGTGGACGTCCCGATAAGGGTGCAGATGCCCCCCAGGATGGAGGCGTAGGAGAGGGGGATGAGGAGCTTCGACGGCGAGATCCCCCGGCTCCTGGCCCAGTTCCGTACCGCCGGAATTCCCATCGCCACGACCGGAGTGTTGTTGAGGAACGCCGAGGAGGTCGTCGCGGTCACGCTCAGTCGAGCCAGGGCCCGTCGAAGATTCTTCTCACGGCCCAGCAGCTTCTCCGCCGCGAGGTCCAGGGCCCCGGCCTTCCGGAGCCCACCGGCCATGACGAAGAGGGAGCCGAGAGCCAGAAGGGTGGAGTTGGCGAAGCCCTGGAGAGCCGTCTCCAGGTCCAGGACTCCCAGGAGCACCAGGAGCACCAGGGCCGTCAGCATGATGAAGTCTACGCTGAAGAGCTCCAACGCGAGGATCACGAGAAGCCCCCCGAGAACCCCGATGGTGATCCAACCGTCCGGTCCCATCATCGTCCTCCGATCTCGCGCATGTCCGCGCTCGGCTCTCTCACCGTCTCCTTCCGGGGTCCCGACTCGGGGAACTCCGGATGTGCGATCTCGTGCTGTGCGACGAGCCCCGTCACCGGGACGCTGGCACCCTCTGCAGGATGGGCAGGAGCTCCTCGTATTCCGGATCGATCTGCGTCACGGACACGTCTCCCTCCGCCGAGGAACCTTCCGGGAGCATGGGTCGCCAATCGGGCTCGATTCCCGTGGCCCGCTCCACCGTCTCGGGAAACTTGGCGGGGCTGGCAGTGGACAGAACGATTCCCGGCGCCTCGCCGGCACCACGCGCGTCGCCGACGCCCGTCGCGCCATCCGGTCCCCCGACGCCCCCGCGCTCTCGGGCCCGGGTCAGCGCCAGCCATCCCACCGCCGTATGGGGATCCATGAGGTAGCCTTGTTCCTCGTATACCCGACGGATGGCCTCCAGCGTTTCGTGGTCGGTGTGGGAGCTCCCCCGCACTTCCCGGCTCAGCGCCCTCCAATCGTCAGAGTAGAGGCTGAGGAGCCGTTCAAGGTTGTTGGGTCGAGCCACGTCCATGGCGCTCGACAGGGTCTGGACCGCCGGGTTCGGATCCAGCTCTCCCGTCTCCAGGAAGCGCGCGACCGTGTCGTTCACGTTGGTGGCGGCCAGGAAGCCCGCCGCGGGAAGCCCCAGGAAGCGAGCCAGCGCTCCTCCCGTGAGGTTGCCGAGATTTCCGGAGGGCACGGAGAACACCGGTGCCGGCTCCGGATCAGGAAGCTGTCCCCAGGCATGAAAGTAGTAGAAGCTCTGGGGCAGGAGCCGTCCCACGTTGATGGAGTTCGCCGAGGCGATGACCGCAGTGCGCTGCAGGTCCCGGTCGGCGATCCCCTTCTTCACCAGGCGCTGGCAGTCGTCGAAGGTGCCCCGGACCGCCACCGACTCGACGTTTCCCCCCACCTCGGTCAGCTGCTTGCGCTGGACCGGGCTCACCTTTCCCTCCGGAAAGAGAACGACGGTCCGCACCCCGGGCTCCTCGTGGAAGGCGTGGGCGACCGCGCCGCCCGTGTCCCCCGAGGTCGCCACCAGCACGATCACGTCCTGGTCCATCTCGGCCCGAAAGCGTCCCACGAGCCCGGCCAGGAATCGGGCGCCCACGTCCTTGAAGGATCCCGTCGGGCCGTGGAACAGCTCCAGCACGTACGAGCCGTCGGCGAGGGGCACCAGCGGAATCGGAAAGTTGAGGGCCGATTCCACCAGGTCCCCGATATCGTCCTCGGTGAACTCGTCCCGAATCAGATGACGGGCCACCCGGGTCGCGACCTCGGGAAGGCTCCGCCCCCGGAGGTCATGTAACGCCTCGTCGGCGAGGGGTGCCACCGTCTCGGGAAGGTAGAGGCCGCCGTCCGGGGCGAGGCCGCTGAAGACGGCCGTCCTGAGATCGACGACGTCACCGTGCCCACGGGTCGAGACGAGCTTCATCTTGCGTCCTGTTCTCCCGAGCCCATCGCTCCTCCCGTCTCGACGGAGTCTCCTGTCTCGACGGAGCGTCTCGATACTTCCGGTGCGGCGAAACCACCCCTTCCGTCGGAATCCAGCACACGGGCTCCCCCGATGGAGACCGGCGAGACGAAGAGCTCCGCTTCCC
>JBKHJU010000385.1:0-2940 GCA_046537985.1 Longimicrobiales bacterium | reverse complement strand
GTCGCGAGCCGTGCGCTGGACCTTCGAGCTGCGCCTGAATCCGTTCCCCTGAACTCCATTTCATGACGTCCAGAGAAAAGCCCTCCGAGAACCATCCGTCGATACCGGATGCCGATCGGATCGTCGCCTACCTTCGTAGCTCGGCCCGGGGCCCCCTCAAGCCCAAGGAGCTTTCCCGGGCCCTCGACGTGGAAAGCTCCGACTACGGCGCATTCCAGGAACTCCTGGAGGAGCTGGAGTCGGAGGGTCGGCTTTATCGGATCAAGAAGGGCCGCTACGCCGTCCCCGAGAAGATCAACCTGGTGGTGGGCCGCCTCTCGGTCACCCGGAAGGGCGACGGCTTCGTGAACTCGGAGACGGGCGTCACCGACCAGGATGTCTTCATCCCGGCCTCCCTCGTCGAGACGGGCGTGGATGGGGACCGGGTGGTGGCACGGGTGGAGCACTATCCGAAGGGAAAGAACCCCGTGGGCCGGATCATCAAGATCCTGGACCGGGCCCACCCCCGGATCGTGGGCACCTTCCACAGGTCGAAGAAGTTCGGCTACGTGGAGCCCCGGGAGCGACGGATGAACCGGGACGTCATCATCCCTCCGGGCGAAGAGGGGGACGCCAAGGAGCGCCAGGTCGTCGTGGTCCGGGTCACGTCGTGGGGGGACCGGAAGATGAACCCCTCGGGCACGGTGGAAACCGTCCTCGGCTACCTGGACGAGCCGGGGGTCGATGTCCTGACCATCCTGTACGGGCACGGCCTTCCCCTGGACTTTCCCGAAGAGGTCGACGAGGCTGCGGCCACGGTCGCCCGGGACCGCCGCAAGGTCTCCGTCGAGGGCCGGACCGATCGCCGCAATCTCCTCGTCTTCACCATCGACCCGTCCGACGCCAAGGACCACGACGATGCCCTGTCCATCGCCCGGGGCGAGGGAGAGGATTGGGAAGTGGGCATCCACATCGCCGACGTGACCCAGTTCGTCGACCCGGGGGGAACCGTCGATGCCGAGGCCCGGGACCGGGGCACCAGCGTCTACCTGGTGGATCGGGTCGTACCGATGCTCCCCCACGAGCTCTCGTCCGATCTGTGCTCACTCCGACCCGACGAGGACCGCTACGCCGTGTCCCTCTTCGTGACCCTGAGCGAGAGCGGGAGAATCCTCGGCACCCGCTTCGAGCGCACCGTCGTCCGAAGCCGCCATCGCCTCGACTACGAGAAGGTGAGCCGTGTCCTCGACGGCAAGGAGAGCATCGACGAGGAGACGGACCGGGGGATCCACGTCCTGGACCAGCTGGCTCGCAAGCTCCGGGAGAAGAGGGAAGAGCGGGGATCCCTGGACTTCGACCTTCCCGAGGCCCGAGTCATCCTGGGTGAGGAGGGGGAGCCCGTGGACATCCAGCGGGTGCAGCGCCTGGCGAGCCATCAGCTTGTCGAGGACTTCATGCTCCTGGCCAACGAGGTGGTCGCCCGAAAGGCCGCCGACCGGGAGCTGCCCATACTGTACCGGATCCACGAGCCTCCGCAGCAGGACAGCCTCGAGAACCTGAGGGAGTTCCTGGCCACCGTGGGGCACGCGCTTCCGAAGCGGGCCGTCCGCCCGAAGGACCTGCAACGGGTGCTGGAGAGGGTCGACGGGACCCCGGAAGAGGACCTCGTGTCCAGGGCTGTCCTGCGTTCCATGAACCGGGCCCGCTACGATCCGCAAAACGTGGGACATTTCGGTCTGGCTTCGCGCTGGTACACCCACTTCACCTCGCCCATCCGGCGGTACCCCGACCTTCTGCTTCACCGGGTGGTCATCCGGTGCTTCATCGAAGGAGAGGATCTCTCCGACGGCTGGGCCGGCGAGGATCTGGAGTCCCTGGGAGACCTGACGAGCGAGAGGGAGCGAATCGCCCAGGAGGCGGAGCGGGACAGCGTGGACCTCAAGAAGGTGGAGTTCATGGAGCGCCACCTCGGCGACGAGTTCGAGGGAGCCATCTCCGGGGTGACCTCCTTCGGGTTCTTCGTCCTCCTGGACCGCTACTTCGTGGAGGGACTGGTCCACGTCAACACGCTGGACGACTACTACGTCTTCATCGAGGACCAGTACGCCCTCGTGGGTGACCGGACCCGAAAGCGCTTCCGTGTCGGAGATCGGGTCCGGGTTCAGGTGTCCAGGGTCGACAAGGAGGAGCGCCACATCGACTTCCGTCTCCTGGATTCCCGCTTTTGACACGGCCTGGGGGTGGATTTAACCTCCCATGATGCCCGCGACCCCAGAAACGAACCAGCCGTCACATGGCCTCTGAGCGGACGATCGTCTACTTCGGCGCCGGCACGTCCAACCCGCCCGAGCTCGTGACGCGGTTCGCCCGGAAGAACGGCCTGCTCATCGAGGGCGTGTCGGAGCTGGACGACGTGCAGGCGCTGATCAACCGGTCCTTTCCGGCGTGTGTGGCGGTGGACGCTTCCGGCGACCCCCGGGTCGCGCTGGACCTCTGCCGGTCCCTCAAGGAAGACGCCTTCACGGCCATCGTCCCGGTGGTCCTCTTCGTTCCCGAGGGCGAGACGGGCCTTCCGGCCCGGGGGCTGGAAGCCGGTGCCGACGAGGTGATCACGGCCGAGATCTCCGAGCGGGAGCAGGAGCTCCGTCTGGAGCTCGTGCTGCGTCGAGCGGCCCGGGACGTGAGCGTCCATCCGACGACCCGTCTCCCGGGCACGGTCCAGATCGAGAGGGACCTGGCCGAGCGCCTCGCCACGGGCAAGAAGTTCGCCGTCTGCTACGCCGACCTGGATCACTTCAAGGAGTTCAACGACCGGTACGGCTACAATCACGGAGACGGGGTCATCCTCCTCGTATCCAAGATTCTCCGGGACCTGGTCCGGGCTCTGGCGCCGGGGGGATTCGTGGGTCACATCGGCGGCGACGACTTCATCTTCAACGTCGACCTGAATTACCTTGAGAC
>JBKHJU010000384.1:0-2956 GCA_046537985.1 Longimicrobiales bacterium | reverse complement strand
GCCCCGGGGCGACAACAAGGAGGGATGGGACAACCTGGACATCTTCGGATGGCTGGGTTACGACATGCAGATCAAGGTGGACTTCCTCTGTCGGGACTCCATCCTGGCGGCGCCCATCGTCCTGGACCTGGCCGTCTTCCTGGACCTGGCCGCACGATCGGGAATGTCGGGAATCCAGGAGTGGCTCTCCTTCTACTTCAAGAGCCCCCAGACGAAGCCGGGCCTCTACCCGGAGCACGACCTCTTCATCCAGCACTGGAAGCTGAAGAACACCCTCCGGTACCTGGGAGGCGAGGAGCAGCTCACCCACCTGGGGCTGGACTACTGACTTGAATCGCGGCCTCTTCATCGTCCTCGAGGGGATCGAGGGTGCCGGGAAGTCCACCCAGATCCGGCTCCTGGCCGAGTGGATGGAGGAGAAGGGTCGGCCGCCCCTCACCACTCGGGAGCCGGGAGGCACCGACGTGGGCGAGGAGATCCGCGAGATCCTCCTGAGCTGGACCCACGTCTCCATCCCTTCGGCGACGGAGCTCTTCCTGATCCTGGCGGCCCGGGCGGCCTTCGTCCGGGACGTCGTGGAGCCTGCCCTGGAGAGGGGCGACGTGGTTCTCGCCGACCGCTACGACCTCTCCACCCTGGCGTACCAGGGGTACGGGCGGGAGCTGGACCTGGAGCTGGTGGGGCGGGCCAACGACCTCGCCACCGGCGGATGCCGTCCCGATCTCTACCTCCTTCTCGACATCGAGGTGGAAGCGGGACTGGCGCGCCAGCGCCGGGGCGGAAAGGAAGAGGACCGCATCGAGGGCGCCGGGATCGACTTCCTTCGCCGGGTTCGGGAGGGATACCGGAGCCTGGCCGGGTCCGACGACGGGGTGGAGGTGATCGACGCCAGGGGAGAGGCCGGAGCGGTCCAGGAGCGGATCCGGAGGGTCCTCTCTTCCCGCTTTCCGGAAACCTTCGGCTGAGCTACGGTTTAGGAGTCAGGGTACGCCGATGCGGTTCCGGTCCACGCACGGTCCGCTCACGAACGAATCTCTTTCAGGTCCCGACCGCGAGGGACGATGAAGCTTCCACGCTCGATTCTTGCGCCCGGAGCGGTCCTCCTCGTGGCCGTCCTCACCGGGGGGTGGTTCCTCCAGCAGGGCGTCCGCCAGGAAGACAACGTCTTCGTCCAGCTCCGCCTCCTCGAGGAGGTCGTGGACCACGTGGCGGACCAGTACGTGGACGAGGTGGAGCGGGATGAGCTCTTCCAGTCGGCCATCGACGGGGTCATCAACGGCCTCGAGGACCCCAACACGTCCTTTCTCGAGGCGTCGGCCTACGACAACCTCCGCATCCGGACCGAGGGCGAGTACGGTGGCGTCGGCCTCGAGGTGGTGGAGCGGGACGACTGGGTGACGGTCGTCCGGGCCCTGCCAGGCGGTCCCGCGACCCGGGCCGGGATCCGGGCCGGGGATCGGATCGTCCGGGTGGAGGATCGGTCCACCGAGGGGTGGAGCGTGGACGAGGTGGTGGACCTTCTCCGGGGCGAGGCCGGCTCCGAGGTCCGTCTCCGGGTCCGTCGTCCCGGGATCGAGGACCCCATCTCCTTCGACGTGACCCGGGAGCGGATCCAGATCCGGTCGGTCCCCTTCACGACGGTCCTGAACGACGGGATCGGCTATGTGCCCCTCCAGGTCATGAGCGAGTCCTCGACGCAGGAGGTGCGGGCGGCCGTGGACTCCATGGCCGCCGCGGGAGCCCGGGCCCTGGTCCTGGATCTCCGGAACAACCCGGGAGGCCTCCTGGACCAGGGGGTCGCCGTCTCCGATCTGTTCCTTCCCGCCGGTGCGGACGTGGTGGAGACCCGGGGTCGAGCCGCCGGGCAGGACCAGACGTTCTCGGCCGACGACCCGGAGGCCTACGAGGGGCTGCCCGTGGTGATCCTGGTGGACGGCCAGAGCGCCAGCGCCTCGGAGATCGTGGCGGGAGCCCTGCAGGATCACGACCGTGCCCTTCTCGTCGGCACCCCGTCCTTCGGCAAGGGGTCGGTCCAGACCCTCTATCGTCTGACGGGAGGGAACGTCCTCAAGCTGACCACTGCCCGGTGGTATACCCCGGTGGGTCGCTCCATCGAGAAGGACCGGAGCGGGTCGTTGGAGGACGACCTCATGTCCGGGGCGCTGACCCTGGACGGGAGCTTCATCCCACGGCCGGACACAGCCGGGCGTCCGACCTACCGGACGGATGCCGGGCGCACGGTGTACGGAGGCGGTGGGATCACGCCCGACGTCATCCTCCTTCCCGACACCCTCGGGCGGACCGAGCAGTCCGCGGTCCGGGCCCTCTTCGAGACAGGCGGGATCTTCTTCACCCAGACCTTCGACTTCGCGGTCGACTACATCCAGGAGCGCCCGGACCTCGAGCGCGACTTCTCCCTGGGCCAGGAGGAGCTGGACACCTTCTACGACCGGCTTCGAGAGGCCGGTGCCGAGGTGGAGCGTGAGGACTACGCCGACGCGTCGCGCTTCGTGCGCTACGAGCTGGAGCGGGAGATCGCCAATCAGAAGTGGGGACGCCCGGGCGAGTTCAGGCACGTCATGGAGTTCGACCGACAGCTCCAGCACGCCCTGCAGCTCCTGGAGGGGGTGACGACCCAGGAGGACCTCTTCCGGGCCGGGGGGATCGTCTTTCCCGAGGTCGACCCAGAGCAGGCGTCGACGCCGGCCGACGAGGAGTGATCCCGGCGGTCCCGCCCGGGACCGGCGCGCCCGAGCATGGAAGCGCCCACGGGAGACTCCCATCTTCGTCCCATGAGGATCGCCGGATGACGGCGGGCGTGGCCCTCGCTCGGGGCGGCGTGCGAGAATCCTTCCATCGGATCCACGCGGCGGTTCGGGGATCGGAGGGCCTCGCGAGGGCCGGCGGGGACGCCGGGACGGTGGAGAGCCCGGGAGCGGTGTTCCCGGGCTTCGGG